>NZ_SZVX01000069.1:0-315 GCF_007210685.1 Dickeya sp. ws52 | reverse complement strand
AGAAGTGAAACGCCGTAGCGCCGATGGTAGTGTGGGGTCTCCCCATGCGAGAGTAGGGAACTGCCAGGCATCAAATTTTGCGTGCTGATATGGCTCAGTTGGTAGAGCGCACCCTTGGTAAGGGTGAGGTCCCCAGTTCGACTCTGGGTATCAGCACCAGTTGTTTTAAGTTACGTTCGGCAAACTGAATAAAAGAATTTGCCTGGCGGCGATAGCGCGGTGGTCCCACCTGACCCCATGCCGAACTCAGAAGTGAAACGCCGTAGCGCCGATGGTAGTGTGGGGTCTCCCCATGCGAGAGTAGGGAACTGCCAG
>NZ_SZVX01000068.1:0-320 GCF_007210685.1 Dickeya sp. ws52 | reverse complement strand
GATAACACCCACCTGCAGGGCAGCCGCATCGTGGCGGACCGCGTCAGCCTGAGCGCGGGCGGGGATATCGACAACCGCGGCAGCACGGTGACGGCGGTGGAGGCGCTCAACATCGCCGGCGGCGGCAACCTGAGCAACGGCGAGGGCGGGCTGCTGAGCGCGGGCGGGGCGCTGAATCTGGTGGCGCTGGGCAACCTGACCAACCGCAGCGCCACGATACAGGGCAATACGGTGACGCTGGCGAGCGTCAACGGCGATATCGTCAACAGCACGACGACCAGCCAGTGGCAGACGGCGGCCCGGGACGGGCGGGGCAGCGG
>NZ_SZVX01000067.1:0-322 GCF_007210685.1 Dickeya sp. ws52 | reverse complement strand
CCGGCGCTCAGACTCAGGTCGCCCCCGCCGGCCACCGTGCTCTGCACCAGCCCCTGGCGGCGCCGCTCGGTGGTGGCACCGCCATCCTGACGCACCGTGTCCGTCATCGTGGTCAGCGCATTCAGCTGGATGTCGTTGCCCGCCGCCAGCGCCAGCGGCCCGCCCGCGCTCAGCTGCGCCCCGTTCAGCACGATGTCGTGCCCCGCCTGCAGCGTCAGCCCGCCCCGGGCGGTTATCAGCCCGGTCTGGCCGATATCGGTGCGCGTCAGCGACCCGCTGCCCCGCCCGTCCCGGGCCGCCGTCTGCCACTGGCTGGTCGTCG
>NZ_SZVX01000066.1:0-328 GCF_007210685.1 Dickeya sp. ws52 | reverse complement strand
CGCAGCGTATCCCGGCGGCCGTCCGGGTAGATAACGCCCGCCAGTTGCCCATGCGCATCCCATTCACGACGGGTACGGTGACCTTCCGCATCGACAGAGGTCAGCAACTGTCCATAGCGGTCATACTCAAAGGTCGTGCATTGCCCCGAACAGTCGGTACGCGCCGTCAGCAGCCCCTGCCTGTCCCAGTCCAATTTCACCGTTCCGCCCAGCGCATCGGTCACGCTGTCCGGCAGGCTCTCCTGCGCACTGGGGTAGTGATAACGCGTCGGGTTCCCCAGTGCGTCCGTTTCCTCCACCAGCCGGTTAAGGTCGTCGTACAGATTCA
>NZ_SZVX01000065.1:0-335 GCF_007210685.1 Dickeya sp. ws52 | reverse complement strand
TTTTGGGTGCTTTGCTCTGGTGCACCCTGGCGGGATTTACCTGAGCGTTATGGTCAATGGAAAACCATTTACAACCGTTTCAATCGGTGGTCTAAAGCCGGAATAATGAACAGCATTTTCAATAAATTACTCCAGATTCTGGATGAAAAAGCGCTGATTGACTGGGATGTTATCGCGCTGGATGGCAGTAACGTTCGCGCCCTGAAAGCGGCCGCCGGTGCGAAAAAAAACATCCCGATGAATGTGAGGACCATGGGCTGGGTCGCTCTCGCGGCGGCTTTGGCACCAAAATCCATCTGGCGACAGATGGCACAGGATTACCGCTGAGTTTTTGC
>NZ_SZVX01000064.1:0-350 GCF_007210685.1 Dickeya sp. ws52 | reverse complement strand
CACACCGGGGGCGGGTTCAGCACCAGTGCGCCGGTGGGGCTGCAGGTGCTGAGCAACGTCGGCGGGCTGATGCTGGCGGGGGCGAACCAGAGCGGTTCGTCGTCGGGGACGACCTATGCGGCGGTGAGCGACGGCACGCTGATTATCCGTGACCAGGCCGGACAGCGGCAGGACGTGGGCGGTCTGAGCCGGGATACGGCGGGGGCCAACAGCGGGGCGCTGAACCCGATATTCGACAAGGAGAAGGTGGAGAGCCGGCTGCGGCAGGCGCAGTTGCTGTCGGAAATCGGGACGCAGGTGCTGGATATCGCGTCGACGGAAGGGGCGATAAACGCGACGAAGGCGGCGAG
>NZ_SZVX01000063.1:0-352 GCF_007210685.1 Dickeya sp. ws52 | reverse complement strand
TAACACCGATCGGTTAAGCAAATGATCGGTTGAACGATCCAGTGGGTAGACGACAATAGCCTCATCATTTTTTGATGGGGCTTTTTTTTATGCTTACGACCTGGCTTGATGACACTCAGACCTGGGCTGAACCCGCTTCACTTTCCTGCTTTCAGCGCGCTATACCCCTGGAGTGGATTTCTCAGGTTCTCGATACCACTCAGAAAGCCAGCATCCGCAAACGTAAATTTCCCGCGGAACGAGTGGTCTGGCTGGTCGTAGGAATGGGGCTTTATCGTGACCGCTCCATTACGGACGTCGCGTCAAAGCTCGACCTCGTCCTGAGTCCGCATGAAGGCGACACGCTCGCCGC
>NZ_SZVX01000062.1:0-371 GCF_007210685.1 Dickeya sp. ws52 | reverse complement strand
GGCGGCTTTATGCCGGCGCTGGCCACGCCGACGCTGGCGGGCGTGAGCGCGTTAACCCCGGTGGGGGCGCAGGCCGGGCGGGGGTTGAGCGGCGGCACGGCCGCGGCCGTCAGCGGCAGTCCGTTGTCGGGCACGGGGAATGGCGTGGCGCTGGCCGGCCAGGCGGAGCGCCCGGGCACCGCTGCCGGCGCCGTCACCCGCGAGGGCACTGACGCCGGCGGCACACCGACCCCGGCGGGTATCGATACCGGGCTGGGGACGGCCGCCCCGGTCGCTCCGGGCGCGCGCTCCCCGGGTGACCTGCAGGCGGCGCTGCGTCAGGGGCTGGCGCAGGTGGCCGGCCCGTCGCTCACCGACTACCCGCTGCCGAC
>NZ_SZVX01000061.1:0-437 GCF_007210685.1 Dickeya sp. ws52 | reverse complement strand
GGTGACCTGCAGGCGGCGCTGCGTCAGGGGCTGGCGCAGGTGGCCGGCCCGTCGCTCACCGACTACCCGCTGCCGACCAGCCAGAACGGGCTGTTCGTGGCCGACACCGCCGGCGACAGCCGCTACCTGATACGCAGCAACCCGACGCTGAGCCGGCTCGGCCAGGTGGACAACGCGCTGTTCGGCGACCTGCGCGGCCTGCTGGGGCAGACGCCGGGCACCACGGTGCCGGTGGAGCGCAGCGCGACGCTGACCGACCCGACGCAGGTGCTGGGCTCGTCCTACCTGCTGGGCAAACTGAACCTGGACGCGGAGCACGACTACCGCTTTCTGGGGGACGCGGCGTTCGACACCCGCTACATCAGCAACGCGGTGCTGAGCCAGACCGGGCAGCGCTACCTGAACGGGGTGGGCTCGGAGCTGGCGCAGATGCAGCA
>NZ_SZVX01000060.1:0-454 GCF_007210685.1 Dickeya sp. ws52 | reverse complement strand
GAGTATTTTGAGAGACTCGAACAACACATGAATTCACATTCATATGCCGTCGTTTCAAATTATTCAGCTTGTTCCGGATTGTTAAAGAGCAGAATACTTCGCAGCATACTGTTGCCAGTACACTCTGAAGTCATTCGTAAATGGTGGAGCTATGCGGGATCGAACCGCAGACCTCCTGCGTGCAAAGCAGGCGCTCTCCCAGCTGAGCTATAGCCCCATAGAATGCAACACGTAAACCTTTACCCGTAATTTCTTCTGAGACAAGGCGTGGAATAACGACGCATACATCAGCATGCGAGTCATTTCACAACGCAGTATCAGGAGAAATTTGGTAGGCCTGAGTGGACTTGAACCACCGACCTCACCCTTATCAGGGGTGCGCTCTAACCACCTGAGCTACAAGCCTATAAGGTTTTACTGCTCATCTTCTTCATCAGACAATCTGTGTGGACAC
>NZ_SZVX01000006.1:0-241099 GCF_007210685.1 Dickeya sp. ws52 | reverse complement strand
GCCGGGAGCAGATTTGAACGCTGCTTGCAGCGGCCCGAAGGGCGAGGCCCATTGATGGGCCGAGTCACGCAGCCAACACACCTGCAACTTGAAGTATGACGGGTATAAATCAGTGACCGGGGTAAAAGCAGAATACATCTGCAATCTGATATATGGCGGCCATATATAAAAAAGGAGAAGCGATAAAAAAGATTACCCAAAAATAACGCAAGCGCAGGATATTTTATTCACCTGCCGCCTGAACGATAACGGGTATATTTTTCTAACAATAAGAGCCTATCCCAGTAGGCGTTATTGGCGCAGCCAGTTTGGACTCGGACAGCGCGGAGAAACCGGAGCGTACACGGAGTACGTGAGGATTTCGAGCACTGCCCAGGGCCAAAATGGCAAGTGAAATAGCCCTAATGGGATAGGCTCTAAAAATCGTCACTACCGTTATTTATCACTGTACTTTCCGGATCGTTTAACCCGACCCGGAATGGTGTGTCGCGCACATAATCATAATTTTTCCATCGTTGTGCGACGCGTATCACCACTATTTAAAAAGAGTATAACCATGAATAAAGCACAAACGACGTCTGTATCCGGCAAGACCGAAAGAGATACCTCTGATTTGGTTAAAGCGGCGATCTCCGGATGGTTAGGCACCGCGCTGGAATTTATGGATTTTCAGTTGTATTCGCTAGGGGCCGCATTAGTTTTTCATGAAATCTTTTTCCCTGAACAATCGGCCGCCATGGCGTTAATTCTGGCGATGGGGACTTATGGTGCAGGTTATATCGCCCGTATTATCGGTGCCGTGGTGTTCGGCAGAATGGGCGATTCCATCGGCAGGAAAAAGGTGTTGTTTATTACCATCACGATGATGGGGATCTGTACCACACTGATTGGCGTCTTACCCACCTATGCGCAAATCGGCATTTTCGCGCCGCTGCTGCTGGTCACGTTGCGTATCGTGCAGGGGCTGGGCGCCGGCGCGGAAATTTCCGGTGCCGGAACCATGCTGGCGGAATATGCGCCCAGCGGGAAGCGCGGCATTATCTCTTCGCTGGTCGCCATGGGCACCAACTGCGGTACGCTGAGCGCCACCGGCATCTGGGCCGCCATGTTTTTCCTGCTCGACAGAGAGCAGTTGTTAGCCTGGGGCTGGCGTATTCCGTTCCTGGCCAGCGCCATTGTGATGGTTTTCGCCATCTGGCTGCGTATGAACCTGAAAGAAAGCCCGGTATTTGAACAGGTCAGCGACACCGCCGTCGATACAGCGAAAGCGAATCATCCTCGGGCAAGCCAGCACAAATCTCTGACGGAAATGTTCAGCAGTAAATCATTCTGGCTGGCGACCGGGTTGCGTTTTGGTCAGGCCGGTAATTCCGGATTGATTCAAACGTTTCTGGCCGGTTATCTGGTACAAAGTTTGTTATTTGAAAAACGTATTCCGACCGATGCACTCATGCTCAGTTCGATTATCGGTTTTATGACGATTCCGCTATTAGGCTGGTTGTCGGATAAATTCGGCCGTCGTCTGCCTTATATTATTCTGAATATTTCCGCCATCTTGCTGGCCTACCCGATGTTGTCGATTATCGTCAATAAAGAGATGGGGGTCAGCACGATTATTGCCGCCATTATCATTATTCATAATATTGCGGTACTGGGACTGTTCGCACTGGAAAATATCACCATCGCCGAGCTGTTCGGATCACGAAATCGCTTTACACAAATGGCCATCGCCAAAGAAGCCGGCGGTTTAATCGCCGTCGGGTTAGGCCCGGTATTGGCAGGTATTTTCTGTAATATGGCCGGTTCCTGGTGGCCGATTGTCGTGATGCTGGTGACCTATTCCTGCATTGGGCTCATTACCGCCCTGGCGATGCCGGAAGTCAAAGATCGTGATTTGAGCGTGCCGGAAGACGCCACCGATACTCAGGCTGCGCACCACGCGACGGCCTCATCACACCGCCAATACAAGGGGCTTTAAACCATGACATTATCCCATGCTGCGTTGCCCCATCTGCCCGATGCGGTCATCACCCCCGCCTACGACCGGGCGGCACTGAAAACCCGCATCGTTCATCTGGGGTTCGGCGCCTTCCATCGCGCTCATCAGGCGGTCTACGCCGATCGGCTGGCGGCGGAACACGCCGGCGACTGGGGGTATTGCGACATTAACCTGATCGGCGGCGAGCAACACATCGCCTATCTTCAGCGACAGGACCACCTGTTCAGCGTGGCGGAAATGTCGCCGCAGGCGTGGCACTGCCGGGTGGTGGGCGTGGTCCGGCAAGCATTGCACGCCGAAACCGACGGCATCGAGGCAGTACTGGCCGCCATGAGCCAGCCAGACATCGCCATCGTGTCGCTGACCGTAACGGAAAAAGGCTACTGCCACTCGCCCGCGACCGGCCAGTTGCTGCTGGATCACCCGTTGATTACCGCCGATCTCGCGCATCCGTCTGCGCCTCGCTCTGCGCCGGGCGTTATCGTGGCGGCGCTGGCGCGTCGCAAAGCCGCCGGGTTGCCGGCGTTCAGCGTGATGTCGTGCGATAACATGCCGGAAAACGGCCGCGTCACCCGTAACGTCGTGCTGGCTTACGCCCGCGCATTCGACCCGGAACTGGCGGCCTGGATAGATCAACACGCCACCTTTCCGTCCACCATGGTGGACCGCATTGTCCCGGCGGTCACCGCCGAGACGCTAAGCCAGCTTGCCGGGCAACTCGGTGTGGACGATCCGGTCGGCGTAGCCTGCGAGCCGTTTGCACAGTGGGTTATTGAAGACCACTTCGTCAATGGCCGCCCGGCCTGGGAAAAGGTAGGCGCGGAGCTGGTGCAGGATGTGTTGCCTTACGAAGAAATGAAACTGCGTATGCTCAACGGTAGCCACTCGTTTCTGGCGTATCTGGGCTATCTGGCCGGCTATGCCCATATCAGCGACTGTATGCAAGACCCGGCGTTGGTGGCCGCCGCCCGGCATCTGATGCTGCAAGAGCAGGCGCCGACGCTGCATACCCAAGGGGTCGACCTGGTCGCCTACGCCGACGCGCTATTACAACGCTACCGTAATACCGCGCTCAAACACCGCACCTGGCAAATCGCCATGGACGGTTCGCAAAAGCTGCCGCAACGTATGCTGGATTCCATACGCTGGCATCTGGCGCACGACAGCCGATTCGACATGCTGGCGCTGGGCGTCGCCGGTTGGATGCGCTATGTCGGCGGGGTGGATGAACAGGGACAACCGATCGACATCAGCGATCCGCTGAAAGACGCGCTGGCGCTGGCCGTCCAACACAGTGAACAGGGGGAAGCCCGTGTGCGGGCGCTGCTGGCGCAGGAGACCATTTTTGGCCGCGACCTGCCCACCGACAACCGCTTTGTCCAAACGGTGACCCGCTACTATCTGTCGCTGGTCAATCATGGCGTTAAAACCACGGTACAAGCGCTGACGCAATAACCCGCCCGACACGCACAGGCAGGCCCCTCGCCCCGCCTGTGCGGTATCGACCCGCCGGGAAAATGACGCCCCTTATGGATAAGGCGTCGGCTAACCATGTATCATGACGACAAATGGCTTAAATACCCCACGGATGCATGGATAACTACTCTCAAATCAACAGTAACGAACCGGTTAATCAGCAGATCTACCGCGTGTTGCGTAAAGACATCGTGGAATGCACGATCCCGCCCGGCAAACTCCTGTCTGAAAAAGAAATTTCAATGCGCTTTTCCGTCTCCCGCCAGCCGGTACGGGAAGCGTTCATCAAACTGGCAGAAGCCGGGCTGGTACAGATTCTGCCGCAACGCGGCACGTTCGTGATGAAGATTTCCGAGCAGCGCGTGGCCGACGCCCGCTTTATTCGTCAGGCGCTGGAATGCGCTATCGTGCGCCGGGCGGCCGACTACATTACCGATGAACAGTTGCTGATGCTGGAGCACAATCTGCGCCGTCAAGAGTTGGCGGCGCAAAACGAGCAAATACGCGAATTTCTCAGTCTGGACGATGATTTCCATCAGTTGCTGACGCAGATAGCCAAATGCCCGCTGGCCTGGGAAACCATCGAATCCATCAAAGCCACGATGGACAGGGTGCGTTTCCTGAGCCTCAGCCAGGTGTCGCCGCCGGCCAGCCTGATTGAGCAGCACTATGTGATTTTCAATGGATTAAAAGCCCGTGATGCGGATGCGGTAGAAAAAGCGATGAGCGGGCATCTGCAGGAAATGATTCACTCCATTACCCCTATCGCCGAGCAGAACCGGGAGTGGTTTGAGCTGCCCTAAGCCGGTGACGCCCCAAACTGCGCCGATATTGATTCGATCGTTTTTCGCCGTCCCAGCCTGTCTCGCTGAATGACGGCTTAGGCCGCCAGGCGGCCTAAGCCACGCTAAGAGCCTATCTCAATAGGCTCTTAGGCTGTTGACAAACAGCCGGGTTGTCTTGTGAACGGTGAAGTCTGCCTATTCAGTAAATGGTTTCGTGCGGGATAAACGGTGTGGTTCCTCTGCTATTTCATCGCACGCACGACAAGGAGAGGTGCAAGCGCCACCTCTCCTTGACCACTGGCTGGTGGCTAAATTATGAACCCTGACGGGTTCACCCTTGCGGGCCAGCGTAAACGCTGTTCCATTTTGCGTTGCAAAATGGTGCGGCGCTACGCGCTACCTTCGGCGTTCGACTTCGCTGTTCGGGCCGCCCGTCCATGCGGCTCACCCGGCGAAGTCGCCCACCTCAGCACAGTTTTTGACGCCGGAAAGATGCTTCATCCTGTACTTAATGCGTTTGTCAGCAGTCTGAAACACTATCTCAATAGGCTCTTAGCGCCGGCGTGTTCTATTTCACCATCGGCAAATTCAACCGATGCTCTGCCGCACAGGCGGTGGCAACCTCGTAACCGGCGTCGGCGTGGCGCATCACGCCGGTGGCCGGGTCGTTCCACAGCACCCGCGCCAGCCGGGCGTCGGCCTGTTCGCTGCCGTCGCAGACGATCACCATCCCGGCATGTTGGGAAAAGCCCATGCCGACGCCGCCGCCGTGGTGCAAACTCACCCAGGTCGCACCGCCCGCCGTATTCAGCAGCGCGTTGAGCAACGGCCAGTCGGATACCGCGTCCGAGCCGTCCTGCATCGCTTCCGTTTCCCGGTTAGGCGATGCCACCGAACCGCAATCCAGATGGTCGCGGCCGATAACGATCGGCGCTTTCAGCTCACCGTTACGCACCATCTCGTTGAACGCCAGCCCGGCCAGATGCCGTTCTCCCAGCCCCAGCCAGCAGATGCGCGACGGCAACCCCTGAAAGGCGATGCGCTCGCGCGCCATGTCCAGCCAGCGGTGCAGGTGATGATTATCCGGAAACAGTGCTTTCAGTTTGGCGTCGGTTTTGTAGATATCTTCCGGGTCGCCGGACAGCGCCACCCAACGGAACGGCCCTTTGCCTTCGCAAAACAGCGGGCGGATATAGGCCGGGACGAAGCCGGGAAAATCAAAGGCGTTACGTACACCTTCATCAAACGCACGCTGGCGGATATTGTTGCCGTAATCCACGGTGGGCACGCCCATGTGGCAAAAATCCAGCATCGCCTGCACATGCACCGCCATTGAGGCGCAGGCGGCTTTCATTACCGCCTCTGGGTTGCTGATTCGCTCCTGCTGCCAGCGCGCCACGCTCCAGCCGGCCGGCAGGTAGCCGTTGAGCGGGTCATGAGCGGAGGTCTGGTCGGTGACGATATCCGGTTTCATGCCGCCCGCTTTGGCGCGTTTCACCAGTTCCGGCAGCACCTCGGCGGCGTTGCCGAGCAGGCCGACGGAAACGGCTTTCTTTTGCGCGCAGGCATCGGCGATGATCGCCAGCGCCTCGTCGAGATTGCCGGCTTTATAGTCGAGATAACGGGTACGTAACCGAAAATCGATTCGGGATTCCTGACACTCCACCGCCAGCACGCTGGCACCGGCCAGCACACCGGCCAGCGGTTGAGCGCCGCCCATGCCGCCAAGACCGGCGGTGAGGATCCATTTGCCGCTCAGATCGCCGTGATAATGCTGACGGCCGGCTTCGGCGAAGGTTTCATAAGTCCCCTGCACGATGCCCTGCGCGCCAATATAAATCCACGATCCGGCGGTCATCTGGCCGTACATCATCAGCCCGGCTTTATCCAGCTCATGGAAGTGTTCCCAGGTGGCCCAATGCGGCACCAGATTGGAGTTGGCAATCAATACGCGCGGGGCGTCGCCGTGGGTGCGAAACACCCCGACCGGTTTGCCCGATTGCACCAGCAGCGTTTCATCCGCTTTCAACTGGCGCAGGCTGGCAAGGATCGCGTCGAAGCACGCCCAGTTGCGGGCGGCTTTGCCGATGCCGCCATACACCACCAGATCCTCCGGACGCTCGGCCACATCCGGGTCGAGGTTGTTCTGGATCATGCGGTAGGCGGCTTCGATCAGCCAGTTTTCACAATGCAGTTCGGTGCCGTGTGGCGCGCGAACGATACGGGCAACAGCTGACGTCGTTGAAGATGTGGTGGTCATGGCAGATTCCTTATCAAACAGAAGCCGGTTCAGCGGCATAACTGGGTAACAATGCGGTGATGACGGACGGCCAGCGCTCACGGCCGGCCCACCGGCGCATCACGTCAATATCGGTGGCCATCAGGCGGTCGTGGTCCAGAAAAGCCACCTGTTCACGCACCTGCGCCAGTTCGCGCTCCAGCAACGGCGAGCTTTTCAGTGGGCGATGGAAGTCGATACCCTGCGCGGCGGCCATCGCTTCAATCCCCACCACGGCGGCGGTGTTAAAGCACATGCTGCCGAGCCGGCGGGCGGCGTAGGTCGCCATCGATACATGATCTTCCTGATTGGCGGAGGTCGGCAGGCTGTCCACGCTGCCGGGATGGGCCAGCGACTTGTTTTCCGACGCCAGCGCGGCGGCGGTGACCTGGGCAATCATAAAACCGGAGTTGACGCCGCCGTCGGTAACCAGAAACGGCGGTAGCCCGGACAGCGTGCTGTCGAGCAGCAGCGCCATGCGCCGTTCGGCAATCGCGCCGATTTCCGCCACCGCCAGTGCGATGATGTCGGCGGCGAACGCCACCGGCTCAGCGTGGAAATTGCCGCCGGAGATCACCTCGTCGGTTTCCGGGAACACCAGCGGATTATCCGACGCGGCGTTGGCTTCGATGCCCAGCACGCGGGCGGCGTGCTGCAAATTATCCAGACACGCGCCCATCACCTGCGGCACGCAACGAATCGAGTACGGGTCCTGCACCCGGCCACAGTGGGCGTGTGACTGTAAAATCTCGCTGTCCGCCAGCAAGGCGCTGACCGCCGCCGCTACCGCCATCTGCCCATGCTGGCCGCGCGCCTGATGGATGCGGGCATCGAACGGCTTCACCGAGCCTTTGACCGCCTCCAGCGACAACGCGCCGGCCACCAATCCGGCGGCAAACACGTTTTCGGCCTCGAACAACCCGCGCAGCGCCAGCGCGGTGGAGACCTGCGTGCCGTTGAGCAACGCCAGCCCCTCTTTCGGCCCCAGCACCAGCGGTTCAACGCTCGCCCGCGCCAGCCCGTCGGCCGCCGGGATAAGCTCACCATCGACCCGCGCCAGCCCTTCGCCCAACAGCAGCAGCGATAAATGCGCCAGCGGCGCCAGATCACCGCTGGCGCCCACCGATCCTTTCTCCGGGATACAAGGCATCACGCCGGCGTTGAACAGCGCCAGCAGCGTGTCGATGACCTGCAACCTCACCCCGGAGTGGCCGCGCGCCAGACTGATCACCTTGGTCGCCATCACCAGACGCACCACATCATCCGGCAGCAGATCGCCGATGCCGACGCTGTGAGACAGCACCAGATTACGCTGTAGCTCCGCCAGCCGGTCGGCCGGAATGCGGGTCTGGGCCAGCTTGCCGAAACCGGTGTTGATGCCATAGACCACCCGGTCCTGACGCACAATGCGCTGCACCGTTTCCTGCGCCGCCGCCACCGCCGCGCGCGCCTGTTCCGCCAGCGTCAGAGCGACGTTTCCCCGATAAATAGCACGCAGCGTGGCGAGATCCACTGCGCCGGGCGTCAGGCAATAGCTTCGGGTTTGTGACATATATCTAATCCTGTATAGACAAGTAAGACTAAAAAAATCCGGCTGCCCTCATTTTCCATTATCCAGCCGGTACGCATGTCTCATGCTGCATCCCAAGGTACGCCGTTCAATGCACCGGCGCCTGTCGGGCTTCACTGCGAATCTCTTCCGTCACCTGCGCTTTCTGCGCCATAAATTCCGGCGAGGTGTTAAGGGTATAGTCTGTTGGTCAGGGAAAATCCACCGCCACTGCGGTTTTCATCCGCTCCGACCGGCACCAACCATCGCGTCATCAATGCTGTCGGCGGTTGCCGCGAACCAACCATCAAGAGACTGCAAGTGTATAATCTTGTCTATACAAGCAAGAGCCATGCCAGCACCGCGATGTGAACCCACTGACGGGAAAACAGCGGAAGTATGCGGAGGGAACGGATGTCATCCCCGAAAAAGAAACGGCAGAGCGCCCTATAATGGTGCGTTCTGCCCTGTTTTCAGCCATACAAACGGCAGCGCCGCCGTTTACCATGCCGTCAGGCGGCATTCAAACCGATAAAACCATAATACTGAGACGGCCCGGTTACCACCTCGGCGCCGGCCTGTTTCACTGTTTCCAGCACATCCTCGCCGGAAACGTGGAACTGCCATGCCCGGCTGAGCGACGCTTCGGTATGTTCTTCGGCGCTGAATTGCCCGGCCAGTTCCAGCGCCGACATAAAGGCCGTCATGTCCGGCAGATAGGCAGTAAAACCATCACCTTTCAGCGCGCTGGTGGCGATCCCCAGCCAGTTGCAAATCGATGCTTTAAAGTAGATATCCTCGCGGTCCGCCTGCCGGGAACGCTCAATCAGCGCCTGTGTTTCGGCATCAACCAGCCGGTCCGACACAATCAGCGCCGCACCCTGCTGCCAGGCTTCCGGCGGACAATCTTTGTTGATCTGTCGTAGCGGAATATGCGGGTTGATCTCCATCGGGTAAATGCGGCACACCAGCGGACGCCGCTCATAGATCCGGCAACGCATATCGTCATCCAGATGTCGGCAGGTAGCCGGATTGTAAGCCGCAAAGATAATCGAGATGAACGCCCGGGTATCACCACTGATCACATCGCAGGAACGCGACTGCGCATGTTGCCGCTGCTCGGGCGGAATACCCATACCGTTGTGCAAAAAACCCTCCGCCAGCACGATGATTTGGCCACCGTCCTGCGCCCACTCTTTTGCTTCAGCCAGGGTCAGGGGGACATGGTGACCCGTGCAGCATTTGCCGCACCCTACACAGGAAAATGCTGTATCCATTGCTTATCAACTCTTATTTAAACGACACGCACAAAGCAGAAATAAAACGACTCTGACCCTCAACTCACGACATCACCTTCAGCGCTTTGTCTGAATTACGTATGGATGATCAAGGTTTGGTAAAGATAACGTTGTGATAACGTTAAGTGGCGATATTTTGATAAATTTACAAACCAACGTCTACCAGACTGTCGTGGATCGCTGATCAACCGGATGAATTCGTATGGTCATGAGGAAGTCCGGCCATGAGCCACGCGTGTCGGCATCACAGTTGTCTATACAGGACTGGTCGTTGTTCGCTACACTGCGCTCATCTGTTGCCTTTGAGGATAATGCCTTGACCGACCTGCAAACCGCTTCCCAACTCGCTGCCGCGATGAGCGATACCCCTGCGCCAATCTACCAGCGGGTCAAACAGGCCATTATCAGCCAGATTCGCAGCGGCGCCTGGCAACCGCATCAGCGAGTGCCGTCGGAAAGCGAGCTGGTCAACGAACTGGGCGTCAGCCGGATGACCATCAACCGGGCGTTGCGGGAGCTGACCAGCGAAGGGTTTCTGGTACGGATGCAGGGTGTAGGAACTTTTGTAGCGGAACAGAAAGCGCATACCGCCATGCTGGAAGTGCACAACATCGCCGATGAAATCGCCGCGCGTGGTCATCGCCACGGCAGCCGGGTGCTGGTGCTGGAAACCCTCAGCGCCGATGCCGATCAAGCCGCGCAACTGGACATCGCCCCCGGCCAACCCCTGTTCCATTCGCAAATCGTGCATTATGAGAACGACGTGCCGGTACAATTGGAAATTCGTTACGTCAACCCGCAGGTGGCGCCGGACTACCTGCAGCAGGATTTTACCCTTGATACGCCGCACAGCTACCTGAGCCGCGTCGCGCCGCTGACCGCCGGCGAGCACCGGGTGGAAGCGGTCGCCGCCGAACCGCACCAGCGCAACCTGCTGGCGCTGGGCGAACAGGAACCCTGCCTGTTGATTCGCCGCCGCACCTGGCACGGCTCGCGGGTCGTCACCGCCGCGCGTCTGTTTTACCCCGGCTCCCGTTATCAGCTATTCGGGCGTTTCTGATGGATGCATTCCCCTTTGCCCGTTCGGACAAGGGGGACGCGGTTTCCTCACCTCGTCTTGCCACGAGAAATCCTGGCTGCGCAGCACCTGTACCGCACGGGCGATATCCGGCGCCAGCCAGCGATCCTCCTGCCAGACGTCAACCTGTTGACGCAACCGTTGCCAGGCCAGCCGTGTTCCCGCACCCGCGTTATCCGGGCCAAGAAACTCCAGCGCCTGTGCCGCCAGCAGATATTCGATAGCCAGCACTTGCCAGACGTTCTCAGTCAGCTTCAGCAACTTGAGCGCCGCCGGCGTCCCCATGCTCAAGTGATCTTCCTGCAAGCCGGAGGTGACAAAATTATCCACCACCGCGGGCTGCGCCAGTTGGCGGTTCTCGCCGCACAGCGAGGCGGCCACATATTGGGCGATCATCATGCCGGAGTTCACCCCCGGCTGGGCGACCAGAAACGGCGGCAACCCGCTCACCAGCGGATTGATCAGCCGATCCAGCCGCCGTTCCGCCACGCCCGCCAGTTCGCATAACGCCAGCGCCAGGCTGTCTGCCGCCAGCGCCACCGCTTCGCCGTGCGGGTTCGCCTGCGAGACGACCCGCCACTGTTCCGGCGTACCCAGCACCAATGGGTTATCGGTGGCGGCATTCAGCTCCATCTCAATGCGTTGCGCCGACGAGGCAAACTGATCACGGCAGGCACCGTGAATTTGCGGAATGGAACGCAGGCTCAGTGCGTCCTGTGTCCGGATGCCTTCGCTCTGGGCAATAATCCGGCTCCCTGCTAATAGAGCACGCAGGCGCTGCCCGACCTGCTGAATCCCCGCGCTCGGTTTCAGCGCCAGCACCTCGGCGTCAAACGCCACCACCTGCCCGCGCAGCGCCTCAAAACTCATCGCGCCGGTCACATCGGCCCAGTCCAGTTGCCGCGCGGCATCATCCAACGCCAGACAGGCCAGCCCGGTCATGCACGGCGTGCCATTGACCAGCGACAGCCCGTCTTTCGCCCCCAGCGTCACGGGTGCCATACCAATACGTTGCAACGCCTGCGAAGCCGGCAATACCTGACCTTGCCATTCCACTTCGCCGACGCCGATCAACGCCAGCCCGATGTGTGCCATATGAGTGAGATACCCCACCGAGCCTTGCGACGGCACGCACGGCGTGACGCCCTGATTCAACAGCGTCAGCAACGCCTGCACGATATCCGGTTGAATCCCGGATTTGCCGTGACTGTAATTGGCGATCGCCGCGCACAGAATGGCGCGGGTCTGTTCGGCAGGCAGCCGCGGCCCCACGCCGCAAGCGTGACTGAGCAAGGTATTGCGCGACAATCGCGCCAGATCCGCCACCGGCAAGGTCACATTGCATAACGCGCCCAGCCCGGTATTGACGCCATAGGCCAGTGTTTCGCTGTCGACAATCTGCTCGACGATACGCCGCGATTGATTCATACGCTGCCAGGCCGCCTCACTCAGGCTAAGAGGTGCCCCGTAGCGAGCCACCTGCACCAGTTCACGCCATGTCAGCGGCGCATCCCCCCAGCACACTTCGGTGTTCATAGCATTGCCTTCCTATACCGTCTGGTGACCGGCGATAAATTGCTGAAAACGCGGCGAACTTTCGCCGCCGAACATCGCATCGGGCGCGCCTTCGCAGTCGATCCGCCCCTGATGCATGAACACCACCCGGCTGGAGACGTGGCGGGCAAACCCCATTTCATGGGTCACCACCAACATGGTACGCCCCTCTTCGGCCAGCCCGCGCATCACTTTCAGCACCTCACCGACCAATTCCGGGTCCAGCGCCGAGGTCGGTTCATCAAACAACATCACTTCAGGCTCCATCGATAATGCCCTGGCAATCGCTACTCGCTGCTGTTGGCCGCCGGAAAGCTGCGCCGGATAAAAGTGCCGCCGCTCGTACAGCCCGACTTTCGCCAGCAACGCCTCAGCCTGTTCGACACAGTCGGCACGCGAGCGCCCGAGAATATGCAACGGCCCTTCGATGACGTTTTGCAGCACCGTCATATGGCTCCACAGATTGAAATTCTGGAATACCATGCCCAACCGGGTACGCAGCCGCTCCACCTGACGACGGTCAGCCGCGACCTGATGGCCGAGTTTGTGACGCCTCATCAGGATCATTTCACCGCTGACGGCGACGGTGCCGTCATCCGGCGTTTCCAGCAGGTTGATGCAACGCAAAAAGGTGCTTTTGCCCGACCCGCTGGCACCCAGTAGCGAAATCACCTCGCCTTTGCGCGCATCCAGCGAGATGCCTTTGAGCACCTCAAGCGTGCCGAATGATTTACGGATATCGATCATCGATAAGGTTATGGGGGCGGTTTTATTCATGCTCTCTCCCAAAAGACGTCGGCACAGCAGCCAGATTGGGCGACAAGGCGCGCTCCAGCCAGGCAAATACCCTGACAATAATGAAGTTCAGCAGCAGGTAAATCAGCGCGGCACAGACAAACACCTCCAGCGTGCGATACGTGCGCTGGATTATCTGTTGCGCCACGCCGGTGACATCCCACACCGTGACCAGACTGGCCAGTGCGGTGGATTTGATCAGCAAAATCGCCTCGGTCGACCAGGCCGGCAGCGCGTGACGCAGCGCGATTGGCGCAATGATGCGGCGCAGCAGCAGCCAGCGCGACATACCGCACGCCAGTCCGGCTTCAATCTGCCCGGCGGGAATGGATAACAGCGCGCCGCGTAGAATTTCCGCGGTATAACCGGCGGTGCACAACGCCAGCGCCAGTACCGCGCAACTGAACGGATCGCGCAGCACCGGCCAGAACAGGCTGTCGCGCACCACGCTGAACTGCCCCAGTCCGTAATAGACCAGAAATAGCTGAATCAGCAACGGCGTACCGCGAAAGACCAGCATATACAGACGGGCAAACCAGCTCAGCGGCCAGACGGCGCTCACCCGCATCGCCACCAGCAGCACCGAAAGCACCACCCCGACGGCGAACGAGGAAAAAAATAACCCCAGCGTCACCGGCAGCGCCGACAGTAACCGCAGGAACGTTTGGGTCAGAAAGGCCATATCGATCATGACGGCTCCTGTAGCGTTTTACGGTGATAAGGCCGGGACAAAAACCGTTCCAGCCGGGCAAACGCGGTATTGGAAAACACGGTCAGCACCAGATAGAGCGCCGCACCGGCCAGATAGAACAGAAAATAGTCGCGGGTCGAGCCGGCGGCCATCTGGCTGGCGCGCATCAGTTCGATAATGCCGGTGACCGACACCAGCGCCGAATCCTTCAGGCTCATTTGCCAGACGTTGGACAAACCCGGCAAGGCAAAACGCATCACCTGCGGCAACAAGATTCGTACCCCGATGCGCCAGCGCGGCATCCCCATCGCGCGAGCGGCTTCCAGCTCACCGTGATTCACCGCCAGACGCGCCGCGCGGTACACCTCGCCCTGATACGACGCCGAAATCAGGCCAATCGCCAGCGCGCCGATCAGAAAAGGCGGCAGTTCGATAAACCCGTCGGCCCCGAACCAGCGGCCGACCTGCGTCAGCACGCCGGAACCGCCAAAATAAAACAGATCGATGATCAGCAGTTCCGGGATGCCGCGAAACACGATGGAATAGGTTTCCCCGGCCACGCGCCAGAGCCGGCGCGTGGACAGTTTGGCCGCGGCAACCGCCGCGCCGACCAGCGCGCCGACCAGCAACGCCACCGTCGTCAGACACAACGTGGTCAGCGCCGCCATCGCCAGCAGGCCGCCCCACCCCTGATCACTGAAACCTAACAGGGTCAGCATACCGTTTCCTCAATCTCAGGGGGTGACGTCCGTTTTGAACCACTTCTCACTGAGCGTTTTCACCGTTCCGTCGGCCAGCGCCGTTTTAATCGCCGCATCGAATTTTGCCTTCAGTTCCGGGTCGCTTTTACGAAAGCCCAGCGCTTCGCCCTCTCCCCAGATAGGCCCGGCCAGTTGCGGGCCGCCTAACGTCAGGTTGCTGTTTTCCGGTTTGCTGAGGATGGAGGTGGCGAAGGTAACATCGTCAAACACCGCATCGATACGCCCTGCCTGCAAATCCAGAATCGCATCAGCGGACGCGGTGTATTCACGCACGGTGGCGACATCCCGAAAGTAGGTGTCGATAAAAGGCGTATAGACAGTGCCGGAAGCGATGCCGATGGTTTTGCCCTGCAATGCGCCGCGCAGGCCGGCTACCGCCGGTTTAATCTGGGCGGGATCATTCGCCAGTTTAATCATCGCCTTGTCGGCTTCGACCGGCAGCGCCAGCTTGCCCTTGACGGTAATAAAGCTGGCCGGGGTAGACGCATAAGGCAGGGAGAAATCCACCACCTGTTTGCGCTCCGGGGTAATCACGATGGCGTCCATCATCACGTCGAACTTACCGGCCTGCAGACCAGCCATCATGCCGTCCCAGTTTTGCACCACCAGCTTGCACTGGATGTTCATCCGCTGGCACAGGATGGTCATCAGTTCCGGCTCAAACCCACCCAGCTTGCCGCCCGGCAAGGTCAGGTTCCAGGGTTCGTAGCTGCCTTCCGTCGCGATAGTCACCGACTTCCACTCTTTAGCCTGGGCCCCTGCGCAGAATGCCGCCGCCGCGCTCACAACACATACCGCCATCACCGATTGAAAAAATCTGCTCTTCTTCATGCCTACCCCCTGATGTCCAAGCGTCAAAGTCATTACATGTATATACAACACCAAATAATCAGCAAAATTCAGGCCATGATTTCAACCACCGGCCAAATCAGGCCCAGTGGCGGTCATCTGGGCATCGCGACGTGTCAGAAAAGCGTATTCGGGGGCACACCGCACAACCGCGGTGCACAATGATCGTGCATCACAACGATGCACAGAGCAGATTATCGTGCGTGAATCGTGGCCAGGAGCAAAACAGAGGTGTCGTCATCAGGCGTCCAACGTACGTCAGAAGATCGCCACCAGCCGCCCTCCCCGCAAGACACGCGGTGTGTATCGGCGCGCCAGTGCCCTGCCAGCACATAAGCCACGCCGTCCGTATCCGGCGCCTGCACCGTTACCCCCTTGATCACCGAGACTTCCGCCCGGCAGCGGCGGCGATCGACCATAATATTGAAGTCCAGGCTGACGCCGCCGCACAGCCGCGCCACGATCGCCTGCTCGCCGGCGAAGGCGAACGGCTGGTACAACGTCAGCCGGTGTTGCCAGTCTTCGCCGCACAGATCCACTCCCTCGCCTGACAACAGAGTGATCACCCGGTCTACGCCGGGAAAACAGGAAAAATCGCCGTCGCGTTCGATGGTGGCGATACTGGCGCGCCAGGCAAAATCGCTGCCGGGTTCGTCCGACGCTATCCGGCAGATTTCCCGGGTTTCACCGCCGCCGTTTTTCCAGCGGCTGACCGGCAAGGTATCCAGACTGAAGGTTTGCATCACAACACCGCCTGCAATGTTTTCATGACGTCGATAAACCGGGCGTCGGTCTCTTCATCCAACGCGTGCCGCCCGTCTTCGATCACCGGTTTACCCGCCACCCACACTTCGCGGATCTGCTGACTCCCGCCGGCAAACAGCCAGCGGTTGAGCAGGCTGTCGTCGGCCACCGCGCTTAGCAGAGCGTCTTCGCGCAGCACCAGCCAGTCGGCGCGCCAGCCTGCGCTCAGTTCGCCGACCGGCACCCGGCAGGCCTGAGCGCCGCCCTGCAACGCCTGAGCATATAACAGGCTGCCGACCGCCGGTTGCTGCGCCGTCGCCACCCGGTTACGACGGCGATCACGCAGGCGCTGACCGTATTCCAGCCAGCGCAGTTCCTCCACCACATTCAGCGACACATGGCTGTCGGAACCGATGCCCCAGCGCCCGCCCCGCGCCACGTAACGATCGAGCGGGAAAATACCGTCGCCAAGATTGGCTTCGGTGGTCGGGCATAATCCGGCCACTGCCAGGCTGTCGGCCAGACGATTCAGTTCCTGCTCATCCAGTTGGGTAGCGTGCACCAGGCACCAACGGGCATCCACCGCAAACCGGTTGAACAACCACTGTACCGGGCGTTCACCGCTCCAGTTCAGGCAGTCATCCACCTCTTTTTGCTGTTCAGCGATATGGATATGCACCGGCAGGCTGCTGTCGGCGGCTTCCAGCACATCTTCCATCTGATTTTGGCTGACCGCGCGCAGCGAATGGAAACACAACCCGTGATTGAGCAACGGATAAGGTTGAATCAGCGTCGCCAGCGTTTCCTGTTGACGCAGGTAATGATCCACATTCTGAATAAAGCGCGCCTGCCCCGGTTGCGGCGGCTGTGCGCCGAAGCCGCTGTAGCTGTAGAGCACCGGCAACATGGTTTGGCCGATACCGACTTGCTGCGCCGCCGCCAGCAGATGACGCAGCATGTCATGCTGGCGGTACGGTTTGCCGTGCGGATCGTGGTGCAAATAATGAAACTCCGCCACCTGGCTGTAGCCGCCCTTAAGCATGTCGATATACAGCCGGGTGGCAATCACGCCGACCTGCTCCGGCGTCAGGTTTGACACCATGCGATACATCAGATCACGCCAGGTCCAGAAGCTATCCTGCGGATGACCGGCTACCTCCGCCAGCCCGGCCATCGCACGCTGAAAAGCGTGCGAATGCAGGTTAACCATCGTCGGCAGCACAATGCCGGTGAGCCGCTGCGCGCCTGCCGATGCGGCATCCGGCGTGACGGATTGCAGATACCCCAATTCATCCACTTCCAGACGCACATTGCGCGCCATTCCCTGCGGCAGTAACGCTCGCTCGGCAAAATAAACGGACATAGCGAAATCCTGTCGGTGATTGTGATTAACGATATTGTATAGACATATCTATACACCAAAGTCAGCCGCACATGACATAAGGCTTTTTTATTACGCATTTTTTATTGCGCATAGGAGAAACAGGTGAGCTGCCTGCCGGTACTGTGACGGAGAAAGTGAATAAGAAATTCCTATTCCGTCACAGCTTGATGAAATGCTGTGGTGGGGCGTATAACTTGTCTATACAAGATTATAACAGCAAGGAATACAGGATGACGATATCGTGCGATAGCCTGTGGCTGGGCGCTGACCTGGTTACCCTACGCGGCGGCCGCTATCAGATGATTGAGGATGGCGCGCTGGCCGTCACCGCCGGACGTATTGTCTGGCTGGGTGCGCGGCACGCATTGCCCGATTTCGCGCCGTCGCACGTCACCGATTTCGGCGGCGGCATCATTACGCCCGGATTTATCGACTGCCATACCCATCTGGTGTTTGGCGGTGATCGCAGCGGTGAATTCGAGCAACGCCTTAATGGCGTCAGTTATGCCGACATCGCCGCGGCGGGCGGCGGTATTCTTGCCACCGTCAACGCCACCCGACAGGCGGACCACGACAGCCTGCTCGCCTCGGCGCTCGCACGTTTGCAGCCGTTGCTGGCCGAAGGCGTCACCACGCTGGAGATCAAGTCCGGCTACGGGCTGGATGTGGACAGCGAATTGAAAATGCTGCGGGTAATCCGCGAACTGGGGCAGCGACAGCCGGTGCAGATCGTTTCCACCTGTCTGGCCGCCCATGCTATTCCACCGGAATTCAGGCAGCAGCCGGAGGCGTGGATCGATCTCGTCTGCCGCAGGCTGCTGCCGGCGGTGGTCAGCGAAGGGCTGGCCGATGCCGTTGATGCCTTCTGCGAACACCTGGCGTTCAGCCCGGCGCAGGTAGAACGGTTATTTCAGGCCGCGCAAGCGCTTCAGTTGCCGGTGAAACTGCACGCCGAGCAACTTTCATCGCTGCACGGCAGTGCATTAGCCGCGCGCTTTCAGGCGCTGTCCGCCGATCATCTGGAATACGCGACCGAACAGGATGTGGCGGCGATGGCCGCGGCAGGCACCGTCGCGGTGCTGCTGCCCGGCGCCTATTATCTGCTGCGGGAAACGCAATGCCCGCCGGTCGACCTGTTGCGCCGTTACGGCGTACCGATGGCTGTCGCCAGTGACTGTAACCCCGGCACCTCGCCCGCGTTGTCGCTGCGGCTGATGCTGAACATGGCCTGTACGCTGTTCCGGTTGACGCCGGAAGAAGCGCTGGCCGGCGTCACGCTGCACGCGGCGCGCGCGCTGGGGCTGGAGCACAGTAACGGCTCGCTGGAAATCGGCAAAACGGCGGATTTCGTACACTGGCCGCTGGCGCGCCCGGCAGAGCTGGTTTACTGGCTGGGTGGTCAACTGCCCTGCACGACGATTTTTCGTGGAGAACAACGTTCATGACCCCATTCACTTTTATTGAAGGCGACGGCCCGCTGTTGCTCAGCATCCCTCATGCAGGCATCGCGCTGACGCCGGAAGTGGCTGGCGGGCTCAGCCCCGCCGCTCGCCCGCTGTCGGATACCGACTGGCATATCCCACAACTGTACGATTTTGCCCGCGAGCTGGGCGCCAGTGTGCTGGCGGCCAACTATTCGCGTTTTGTTATCGACCTGAACCGCCCGGCCGACGACCAGCCGCTGTATACCACCGCCACCACCGGCTTGTTCCCCGACATCCTGTTCGACGGCACGCCGGCGTTCCTTCCCGGACACGCGCCGTCGGAAACCGTGCGCGCCGGTTATCTGCGCGATATCTGGCAACCTTATCACCAGACGCTGCAACAGCAGCTGGCGCGCATCAAACAGCGCCACGGCTATGCGTTGCTGTTCGACGCACACTCTATCGCGTCACGCATTCCACGTTTGTTCGACGGGCAACTGCCGGACCTGAATCTCGGCACCAACGGCAGTCTCAGTTGTGCGCCGTCTATTGAGTCGGCGCTGTTGGCAGTCTGCCAGTCACAGCAGCGCTGGAGCTGGGTTTTGAACGGTCGTTTTCGTGGCGGTTACATCACCCGCGCCTACGGCCAACCGGAACAGCGCCAACACGCGATGCAACTGGAGCTGGCGCAGTGTAACTACATGAGTGAACAGGCTCCTTTCGCCTGGCAACCGGACAAAGCTCGGGAATTACAACCGATGCTGGAGCGCATCGCTCGCGCCTTTATGGATGCGGCGGCCAGGCTGTATCAGCGCTGACCGCCGGTTGATTAGCGGGGCAGGCCAATCCGAACATCGTTGCTCTCGGCGACGACAAAACGATCGACCGTTTCTTTCATGTCGCTGGCCTGCCTGTCGAGCAATTGGCTGGCGGTGGCCGCCTCCGACACCAGCGCCGCATTCTGCTGGGTCACCTGCTCCAACTGGCTCAACGCCAGGTTGATCTGATCCACACCGAGCGACTGTTCCCGTGCAGCTGTCGCGATATCACTGACAAAATCCCGCACCTGCGATGTGCTGGTCATGATCTGTTTCATGGTTTCGCTGCTGCGTGCAACCAGCGTCACACCGGCATGTACCTGGTCGATACTGGTGGAAATCAGCTCCCGAATGCGCTGCGACTCACCGGCGCTGCGTTGCGCCAGATTACGCACCTCGGTCGCCACCACGGCAAAACCACGCCCTTGTTCGCCGGCCCTCGCCGCCTCTACCGACGCATTCAGCGCCAACAGATTGGTCTGAAACGCAATGGCGTCGATCGCCGTGGTAATTTGCGACATCTGCTCGCTGGACTGACGGATTTGCGTCATCGCCTCACTGGCCTGCATGGTAATGCGATCGGCCGCCCCGATCTGCTCTTCCATGACTTTCATCAGTTCTGATGCCTGGCCGGCATAATCCGCCGTCTGTTTCACCGCGATGGTGATTTGCTCCATACTGCTGGCGGTTTCCACCAACGATGCCGCCTGTTCGTCGGTACGCTGCGCCAGATCCTGATTCCCCTGGGCAATTTCAGTGCTGGCGCTCTCCACCAGCTCTGCGCCTTGCTTAATGGTGCTGACCACCATCTCAATATTTTCCAGCGACCGGTTATAGGCCTGGTTCAACTGCGACAATTCGTCTTTACCCGGCACATCCAGCCGACAGGTCAGATCGTTGCCCATTTCATCAATGGTTTTCAGTGTGGAAGTCAGTTGCTGGTACACGTTGCGCGCCACCAGCACCGCCAGCAGCAAGGCCAGCGCCAGCGCCGCCACCGCGCCGCCCAGATAAGCGTAACCACTGACCCGCGCTTGATACTCCAGCCGATTAGCCCAGCTCAGCAATTCCGCGGAGGCCGCGTCTTCAACCACTTTGAGCCTATCGATACGCTGCGTCTGTTGGCTGAACCAGTCGTTCGCATCAATACCGAATCCGCCGCTGGCCGCTTTGCTAAACGCGGTATCCCGCATTTTCAGCGCCGTCTGCGCCGCTGCATCATTGAGCGAATCCTGCAATTGTTGCCGAAGCGCCGGTTGGGCAAACTGGTTAAACGCATTGGTGTAGGCGTTTTCCATGCCGACCAATTGACTAAAACGCTCGTACTGGCCGGGCGCGAAACGATCCACGGCAAACACTTCGGACAACAGCGCCCGCATAATGCCCGCCTGCTCTTTGGCATTTAACAGGTTGTAATAGGCTGCCAACCGGCTCACCAACCCGCCATCGGTGACCAGATGGCTCATCTCGCCCACCAATGCAATCAGATCGCTGACGCTTGCGGTGTACCATCCGACGGCTTGCGAAGCAGGCACCGAAAAACCATCCACCTGAGCACGCAGTGAAGACAACGTCTGTAAACGTTCCTGCAAGCGGTTCAGACGCTGCGCAATGCCGCCGACTGCGCCGGATAACGTCAGCGAGGACTGGCCTTCCCACAATGCCGCTAATGCTTTATCGGTTTCCCCCCGTTGATCCCGTAATTGGCTGGCGAATTTCTGCCCTTTACTACCGATATATCCTGAACTCATACCGCGCTCGCGCTGCAAGGCATGTGCAGCGTTGCCTGCCTGCTGCGCCAGAGCCAACAACTGTGCGAATTGCACCATATCCTGCTCGGTATGGCGTCGCTCCAGTACGCCGTTAGTCGCAAACCACAGTAGTGCTATCAATAATGGCGTTAACGCCAACGCAAACTTGTAACGAATAGAAAGAGAGGATAATCGAAGCATGAACGCCCCCTATTTGGCCCTCAAAAAGATACAGAAAACAATCGACTGGCTTATATTCACTTCATCGTCATTCAGTATAAAAACTTTATTTACACCGAGGGGCGAATTTTTGACAAAAAACAAAAAAATCAGCAATAACTTATTTTTATAATTTAATCCACCGTTATACCCCACCAGAAAATCCAACAAAGGTTTAAAATAATTAACACATATCACAATTTTGCAGAAAGACTATCGACGCTTTACTTTCACAGCGTTAAACACTGCCAGAAACTCACCCAGGGGTGATCCGGCACCTTTCCATCACTCTGCGCATTGCCGACGCAGACCTCATCTACCGGCAACCCACAGCACCGCGGGGATAAATACAGCGCGATCACAATTAATCACCACACAATGCCTGACAGCCCGCGCCGCTTCTGCCAAAATAGGCGCATCCCCCCCGCATTGAAAATGATGGATTTTCTGTACATGGTTGCAAAAATTATTGATGGTAAAACGATTGCGCAGCAGGTGAAGGACGAAGTTGCCGTGCGCGTAAAGCAACGGTTGGCTGAAGGTAAACGCGCGCCGGGGCTGGCAGTCATATTGGTGGGCGATAACCCCGCTTCACAAATTTATGTCACCAGCAAACGCAAAGTCTGTGAAGAAGTGGGGTTCATTTCGCGCTCCTATGACCTGCCGGCCACCACCACCGAGCCGGAATTGTTGGCGTTGATCGACGAACTGAATGCCGATACCGCTATCGACGGCATTCTGGTGCAGTTGCCGTTACCGGCAGGCATCGACAATACCAAAGTGATTGAACGCATCGCGCCGGACAAAGACGTAGACGGCTTCCATCCGTATAACGTCGGTCGGCTGTGCCAGCGCGCGCCGTTGCTGCGCCCCTGTACTCCACGCGGCATCGTCACGCTGCTGGAGCGTTACGACATCAATATGTTTGGCCTCAACGCCGTCGTTGTCGGCGCGTCCAACATCGTCGGCCGTCCGATGAGTATGGAACTGCTGCTGGCGGGATGCACCACCACCGTGACCCATCGCTTCACCAAAGATCTGCGCCACCACGTCGAACACGCCGACCTGCTGGTGGTCGCCGTCGGCAAACCGGGCTTTATTCCCGGCGAGTGGATCAAACCGGGCGCTATCGTGATTGATGTCGGCATCAACCGGCTGGAAAACGGCAAAGTGGTGGGCGATGTGAAGTTCGACGAAGCCGCCGAGCGCGCGGCGTACATCACCCCGGTGCCGGGTGGCGTCGGGCCGATGACGGTTGCAACGCTTATTCAAAACACCTTGCAGGCTTGCGAGGAATACCACGACACTCCGGCACAGGCATAACCCACCATGAACGTATTTCATCTTGAGAAACATCCGCACGTGGAACTGTGCGATTTGCTGAAACTGCAAGGCTGGAGCGAAAGCGGCGCCGCCGCCAAACAGGCGATTGCCGCCGGCGACGTCACCGTCGATGGCCAGACCGAAACCCGCAAACGCTGCAAAATCGTTGCCGGCCAGGTTGTGAGTTTTGGCGGCGAATCGGTCACCGTTCAGGCGTAACCCGTCGTTTTCATTACCGCCGGAAACAGAAAAGGCCCGAAAACCGGGCCTTTTCTATTGGGAGGATGCCATTTGGCGAGCGACGATTATTTACGACGCCAGATATTACTTACGATGCCAGATATTACTTACGACGCCAGATATTACTTACGACGCCAGATATTACTTACGACGCCAGATATTACTTACGACGCCATATAGTGCCCTGCGGGCCGTCTTCCAGCACGATGCCCATTTCCGTCAGCCGGTTGCGCGCCGCATCCGCCAGCGCCCAGTCCTTCGACTGACGGGCATCGTTGCGCTGTTTGATCAGCGCTTCAATTTCTTGCACTTCGCCGTCATCAGCCTGCGCGCCGCTTTGCAGGAACAGCTCCGGATCGCACTCCAGCAGCCCCAGCACGCCGGCCAGTTGCCGCAACATCGCCGCCAGACCATCGGCTGCCGCCGCGTCTTCCGCTTTCAGGCGGTTAACCTCGCGGGCCATGTCGAACAGCACCGAGTAAGCTTCCGGCGTATTGAAATCGTCATCCATCGCGTCGCGGAAACGGCGTTCAAATGCCTCGCCGCCCGCCGCCGATGCAGACGCATCGGTGCCGCGTAACGCGGTGTAGA
The DNA here is from genome assembly GCF_007210685.1 of Dickeya sp. ws52. Taxonomy (NCBI): domain Bacteria; kingdom Pseudomonadati; phylum Pseudomonadota; class Gammaproteobacteria; order Enterobacterales; family Pectobacteriaceae; genus Dickeya; species Dickeya sp. ws52. Next base: position 217,492 of record NZ_SZVX01000006.1, on the reverse strand, counting down.
GGCGTTCCAGCGAGGCACGCGCCTGCTTGAGGTTCTCTTCCGTGTAATTCAGTTGACTGCGGTAATGACCGGAAATCAGAAAATAGCGAATGGTCTCCGCATCGTAGTGAGTCAACACATCACGCACGGTAAAGAAATTATTCAGCGACTTGGACATCTTCTCCCGGTCAACCATCACCATGCCGGAGTGCATCCAGTAATTCACGTAATCGCCGCCGTGCGCGCAGGTCGACTGGGCAATTTCATTTTCGTGGTGCGGAAACATCAGGTCGGAACCGCCGCCGTGGATGTCGAAATGTTCACCCAGTTGTTTGCAGTTCATCGCCGAGCACTCAATATGCCAGCCTGGACGACCATTGCCCCACGGCGACGGCCAGCTCGGCTCGCCCGCTTTGGACATTTTCCACAGCACAAAATCCATCGGGTTGCGTTTCACCTCGGTGATTTCCACCCGCGCCCCGGCCTTCAGTTGATCCAGATCCTGACGGGACAGCACGCCGTAACCCGGCACGGTATCCACCGAAAACATCACGTCGCCGTTATCCGCCACGTAGGCATGACGACGGGCGATCAATTTTTCAACCAGCTCAATGATTTCCGCGATGTAATGCGTGGCCCGCGGCTCTTCATCCGGAGACAGAATATTCAGCGCCTGAAAATCGGTGTGCATCTCACCGATCATGCGGTTGGTGAGTTGCTCGATAGTTTCGCCGTTTTCCGTCGCGCGCTTGATGATCTTGTCGTCAATGTCGGTGATATTGCGGACATATTTTACGTCATACCCGAGATAACGCAGGTAACGCGCCACCACGTCAAACGCCACGAAAGTACGCCCATGACCGATATGACACAGGTCGTAAACGGTTATCCCGCACACATACATGCCAACCTTGCCAGCGTGGATGGGTTTGAATTCCTCTTTTTGACGACTCAGGGTATTAAAGATCTTTAGCATCAGGGCATTCCATGGTGTTCACAACATAACGTGTTCGCAGGAGATGTGCATCGTTGTCTGCGTTACGCGTAATAAAGTCGGTTTTTATCCGGTTTGCGGACGTAGCTGCGTATTGAAACCTGAACCCTGCCCTATTGCAAGCGGGTGAGCCCAATATTAGCCATCCCGGCGGTTTCGCGTCTTATCAGACTTAAAACGCACAAACCCGGCGTTATCGCCGGGTTTGTATCGCTGCTAACCGCAATCGAACTATTGACTACCGATGCCGCGCTTAGCGCCAGCGCGGGTTACTCATCACAGAGTATTTACCGCTGCCCAGCAGGGCGATAGCGATACCGGCGAAGAAGTAAACCGCCACGTTCTCAATCCCCCATGCCCCGGTTTTATCAAGGGTGAAAATCGCTTCCGGATGCGCCAGTGCGAACGCCACAATCATGGTGAAGGCGAAAGACAGCGCGGCAGGACGAGTCAGGATGCCCAGAATCATCAGCACAGGCGCAATCACCTCGCCAATAAACACGCCGTAGGCGATAAAGCCCGGCAAGCCATGAGCCGCCAGCATTCCCTGAATACCACCGACCCCCGCGATCAACTTATGAACACCGTGGAACAGTACCAAAATACTGAATGACAGTCGCAAAACCAGCTTGCCGCAATCCGGTTTGTCTAACAGCTGATTAACCCGGTCTAACATAATTTACCTACCTGTATGATTATTGAATGAGCAACGTGTTAACGAGAGTGACTATCAACTACAATAAGGATAAATTTATAAAGTAAAAAAACATATCAAAATGATACTAGTTATTGATTTAGAGCAATAAAAATATATTTCAAATTAATTCAAAAAAATCCGTTTAATTTAATGAATTTATTTGAAATAGATTCTCATTCCTTTTCTTCATTTTACCGACGGCTTCACCCTGTGCTGACTCAGCCATTCACTTATGTTATAAGAGCGCTCTTGGCGGCTTGGCGCCTCGGTGAATATCTCTCATTATTCTGTGTATTATGGCTAAGTAAGGTTCATCTATGATTACGTTTCATACCAACCACGGCGACATCGTCATCAATACCTTCCCGGAAAAAGCGCCGGTTACCGTGGAAAACTTCCTGAACTACTGCCGCAGCGGTTTTTACAACAACACGATTTTTCACCGTGTGATCAACGGCTTCATGATCCAGGGCGGCGGCTTCGAACCCGGCATGAATCAGAAAAGCACCAACGCGCAGATCAAAAACGAAGCGAACAACGGTCTTACCAATAACCGTGGCACGCTGGCGATGGCTCGCACTAACGATCCGCATTCAGCGACCGCCCAGTTCTTCATCAACGTGGTGGATAACGACTTCCTGAACTTCAAATCTGAAACGGTGAACGGTTGGGGTTACTGTGTGTTTGCCGAAGTGGTGGAAGGCATGGACGTGGTCGACAAGATCAAAGCGGTGTCCACTGGTCGCAGCGGTATGCATCAGGATGTGCCGAAAGAAGACGTCGTGGTCACCAGCGTGACCGTTAGCGAGTAACGTCTGCGGCATGTCTACGCTGTTTATTAGCGATCTGCATTTGAGTGAACAGGAACCGGCGATTACCGCCGGTTTTCTGCGTTTTCTGCATGAAGACGCTCCCGGTGCCGACGCACTCTATATTCTTGGCGATCTGTTCGACGCCTGGATTGGCGACGACGACCCGGCGCCGCTGCACGGCATCGTGGCGCAAGCGCTTAAAACACTTTCCGACGGCGGCGTGCCGTGCTATTTCACCCATGGCAACCGCGACTTTCTGCTGGGCCGACGTTTCGCACGCCAGAGCGGCCTACAGTTGCTCGCCACCGAAACCGTGATTGACCTCTACGGCCGACGCACGTTGCTGTTGCACGGCGACACACTCTGTACCGACGATCATGCCTACCAGCGCTTTCGCCGCAAAGTACATCACCCGCTCATCCAGCGGCTTTTCCTGTGGTTGCCGTTGTCTTTTCGTTTGCGCATCGCCGCTCGTATGCGCGCCGCCAGCCAGCAGGCCAACCAGCACAAATCCATGACGATTATGGACGTTAACGCCGATGAAGTGCTTACCCGGTTACGCCGTCATCAGGCGACGTTGATGATCCACGGCCACACCCACCGCCCGGCGATCCATCCGATCGATCAGGCCGGCGTACAGGCTGAACGTGCAGTGTTGGGCGCCTGGCATCAGGAGGGATCGCTGCTGCGGGTGACCGCCGACGATACCCGTCTGATTTCATTTCCATTGTAACGCCGCGTTTACACTGATTTTCCCTCTCGATGGCCCATTTCATCGCTACGCAACCGTTTTCCTCCCTTCTAGCTCATGGTATGCTCTACGCCCTCGCGACCTGCGCCTCTCGGTTTTCAGGTCGCCGTTGCACCGCGCAATGACCGCATCATGTACGATCCATGTCATGCACGATCATCGACATGGCTTACCACCGTCATGCAAACCACAGGAGCATTACAGGCATGTCATCCAACGCTGCCCCGGCGAAAATCGCTATTGTCATGGGTTCAAAGAGTGACTGGGCCACCATGCAGTTTGCTGCAGAGATCCTCACTACGCTGAATCTGCCGTATCACGTTGAAGTCGTCTCCGCGCACCGCACGCCGGATAAACTGTTCAGCTTCGCCGAACAGGCGGACCAGAATGGCTTTGACGTTATTATCGCCGGCGCGGGCGGCGCCGCTCACCTGCCAGGGATGCTGGCGGCCAAAACCCTGGTGCCGGTGCTGGGTGTTCCGGTACAGAGCGCGGCATTAAGCGGCGTCGACAGCCTCTATTCGATTGTACAGATGCCGCGCGGCATTCCCGTCGGCACTCTGGCCATCGGCAAAGCGGGCGCGGCCAACGCCGCTCTGCTGGCGGCACAGATTCTGGCACGCCACGACAGCGCGCTGGCGTGGCGTCTGGCGGCCTGGCGTCAGGCACAGACCGACGACGTACTGAACCATCCGGATCCGAGGGAAGAGGCATGAAACCGGTTTGCGTACTGGGTAACGGCCAGTTAGGCCGTATGTTGCGTCAGGCCGGCGAGCCGCTTGGCATCGCGGTTTATCCGGTCGGGCTGGATGCAGAGCCGGAATCCGTACCGGTGCAGCACAGCGTTATCACGGCCGAAATCGAGCGTTGGCCGGAAACGGCGCTGACTCGCCAACTGGCGCAGCATTCCGCTTTCGTCAACCGCGATATCTTCCCTCGTCTGGCCGATCGCTTGACGCAAAAGCAACTGCTGGATGAACTGGGTCTGGCGACCGCCCCCTGGCAATTGCTGGCTTCGGCACAGGAATGGCCGACGGTATTCGCAACGCTGGGCGAACTGGCGATCGTTAAACGCCGTGTCGGCGGCTACGATGGGCGCGGACAATGGCGTATCCGCCCCGGCGAAGAACATAGCCTGCCGGCCGAATGCTACGGCGAGTGCATTGTCGAGCAAGGCATCGCTTTTTCCGGCGAAGTGTCGCTGGTCGGCGCACGCAGCGCGAAGGGCGACTGCGTATTTTACCCGCTGACCCACAACCTGCATGAAGACGGCATCCTGCGTACCAGCGTAGCGCTGCCGCAACCACAGCCTCACCTGCAACAACAGGCGGAGCAGATGCTGTCGTCAATCATGCATCGCCTCGGTTACGTAGGCGTGATGGCGATGGAGTGTTTCGTGGTCGGTGACCGTCTGTTGATCAACGAACTGGCGCCGCGCGTACACAACAGCGGGCACTGGACGCAAAACGGCGCCTCCATCAGTCAGTTCGAATTGCACTTGCGTGCGATTCTTGATCTGCCGTTGCCGTCGCCGGTGGTCGCTACTGCGTCGGTGATGGTTAATCTGATCGGCACGGATGTGAACATTGATTGGCTGACGCTACCGCTGGTGCATTTGCACTGGTATGAGAAAGAGGTTCGCCCGGGCCGCAAGGTGGGGCATCTGAACCTTACGCATCCGGATAATGCGCAGTTGAGCCAGACGCTGAACGCCCTGACGCCGCTGCTGCCGGATGCCTATCATTCCGGGCTGGCGTGGGCACAACAACGGTTAGCCGATTAAGCACACAGTAGCGTAATGCGGGTCAGTCATGGCCCGCATATCATCGCCCGGTAAGATTTTTACGTGACATTATGATGATTGAGTTTATTATCTCCAACGCGAATAAAATAACCACCTTGCACCGGTTATTTATTTCACTCGTTAACATCCTGCATGAAAATATTCCCGCATTATTATTCACCCATTCGAATCAATTAACGCATCAAAAAAGATACCTGCCGAAATAAATTATTTAACGCATCAATACTGATATTTTATTTTTAATTATTTGGAGTTAAAATAATTGATCTCTGTTCATTTGTGTGATCGCCTCACTATTATTTCACACCGGTCAGGATATAGAATGCCGCCACAAAAAAGATTACCCCGATTCACATGATGTCTCGTGTGACACCTGCGAATTCTCTCTGTATTGGCTCTCAGCCGGTACGGTATTTTTTATACTCTGTGTTCACCAAGGAGAAACACGTATGAGCACAATTCAAGACAGCAGTCAGGTACTGGAGCAAGCTTCAGGCTGGCGTAAAAGCGATACCGTCTGGATGCTGGGCCTGTACGGCACCGCCATCGGCGCGGGTGTGCTGTTTTTACCCATCAATGCCGGCATCGGCGGTTTAATTCCGTTGATTATCATGGCTATTATTGCTTTCCCGATGACCTATTTTTCTCACCGCGCATTATGCCGATTCGTTTTATCCGGTAAAAAAGGCGGTGAAGATATTACCGAAGTGGTCGAAGAACACTTTGGTGTCGGTGCGGGAAAATTAATCACACTGCTCTATTTTTTCGCTATTTACCCGATTCTTCTGGTTTACAGCGTTGCGATTACCAACACCGTTGATAGCTTTATTACTCACCAGTTGCATTTACCGTCGCCGCCGCGAGCAATTCTGTCGCTGGTATTAATTCTGGGGCTGATGTTTATTGTCCGCTTCGGCGAAGCGATGATCGTAAAAGCCATGAGCGTCTTGGTTTATCCGTTCGTCGCCGTATTAATGATGCTGGCGCTGTATTTAATTCCCCACTGGAATACCACTGTTTTCCATAATATTTCCCTGACCAACAGCACCACGGGCAATGGCCTGCTGGCAACACTGTGGCTGGCGATTCCGGTTATGGTGTTCTCTTTCAACCACTCGCCGATTATCTCATCTTTTGCGGTCGCGAAACGTCGTGAATACGGTGATAACGCAGAGAGAAAATGTTCCCGTATTCTGGCATGTAGCCACATCATGATGGTGCTGACCGTCATGTTCTTCGTGTTCAGTTGCGTGCTGGCGCTCTCCCCGTCTGACCTGATGGAAGCCAAAACACAGAACATTTCCATCCTGTCTTATCTGGCGAACCACTTTAATAACCCGGTAATGGGTTATCTGGCGCCGGTCATCGCCACTATCGCGATTTCCAAATCGTTTCTGGGTCACTACCTGGGTGCCGGCGAAGGCCTGAACGGCATGATGATAAAAATGCTGCGCAGCCGCGGTAAAACCGTCGCCACCGCCAAACTCAACCGTATCACCGCGCTGTTCATGCTGGTCACCACCTGGCTGGTCGCCACCCTGAACCCCAGCATTCTGGGCATGATTGAAACACTGGGCGGCCCGGTCATCGCTTGTCTGCTGTTCCTGATGCCGATGTACGCGATCCACAAAGTACCGGCCATGCGTCAATACAGCGGCGCACTGAGCAATGTGTTCGTCACCCTGCTGGGCCTGATCGCCATCACCGGGATCGTCTACACCCTGTTCGAGTAATTACCCCTCTGTCCCTCCCGACGCAGGCGGCCTGGCTGCCTGCGTCAGCTGAAAGGAACCCCCTATGGTCAGCGTATTTGATATTTTCAAAATTGGTATCGGCCCTTCCAGTTCGCATACCGTTGGCCCGATGAAAGCTGGCAACATGTTCACCGACGATCTGGTTAACCTGTCTCTGATTTCATCGGTTGACACCATTATCGTTGATGTTTATGGCTCGCTGGCTCTGACCGGCAAGGGCCACCACACCGATATCGCCATCATCATGGGACTGGCGGGCAACCTGCCGGATAGCGTGGATATCGACGCGATCCCGGCTTTTATTCAACAAGTCCAACACAGCGGTCGTCTGCCGTTGCTCAATGGGCGCTATGAAGTCAATTTCCCGCTGGAGAGCGCACTGCGTTTTCAGCCGGAAAACCTGCCGCTACACGAAAACGGCATGACGATCCGCGCGCTCGATGCCGGCCAGAAGGTGCTGTATAGCAAAACCTACTATTCGATCGGCGGCGGTTTCGTGGTCGATCAAGAACACTTCGGTCAGCCGAATACCCAGGAAGAGTGTGCGCCCTGGCCGTTCTATTCCGCCCGCCAACTGTTGCAACACTGCCACGATAACTGCCTGTCGCTGTCGGCAGTGATAATGAAAAACGAAATCGCCATGCACGGCCGCGACGCGCTGGAAGCCTATTTCGCCAGCGTCTGGCAAACCATGCAGAACGCCATTCATCGCGGTATGAACACCGAAGGCGTGCTGCCCGGCCCGCTACGCGTACCACGTCGCGCCTCGGCGTTACACCGGCTGTTGTTCACCAACGGGCGTTTTTCCAACGATCCGATGGATGCTATGGATTGGGTCAACATGTTCGCTATGGCGGTATCGGAAGAAAACGCCGCCGGCGGCCGGGTGGTCACCGCACCGACCAACGGCGCCTGCGGTATTATTCCTGCCGTACTGGCGTACTACGACCGCTTTATTCAACCGGTCACGCCGGACACCTGCCTGCGCTATTTCCTGGCCTCCGGCGCCATCGGCATTCTGTTCAAAATGAATGCGTCGATTTCCGGCGCGGAAGTGGGTTGCCAGGGTGAAGTAGGCGTCGCCTGCTCAATGGCGGCGGCCGGTCTGGCAGAGCTGCTGGGCGCGAATCCGGAGCAGGTGTGTATCGCCGCTGAAATCGGTATGGAACACAACCTCGGTTTAACCTGCGACCCGGTGGCCGGTCAGGTTCAGGTGCCTTGTATTGAGCGTAACGCCATCGCTTCCGTCAAGGCGATCAACGCCGCCCGTATGGCGATTCGCCGCGCCAGCGAACCCCGCGTCTCGCTGGATAAAGTGATTGAAACCATGTACGAAACCGGCAAAGACATGAACGCCAAATACCGCGAAACCTCCCGGGGCGGTCTGGCGATCAAAGTGGTGCATTGCGAGTAAACCACTGCGAATAAACCGCTGCGGGTAAAATCGCAATCGCCTGACTGTGAGCACGCTGAGCGGCAAAGCAGGCGACAAAAATACGCCGGGTTGATGTCAACGCATCAGTCCGGCGTCTTCTTTCAGGAAGGTTTTTTTTCGTTGTCCGGCCAGGACCAAATTAAATTGTTTTCAGCCGCGGAAACATACCAGTCAAGAGCGCTGGCGACAGGCTTAGGCATCGATTCCGCTGCGGCGACGGGAGCCGGCGCGTCGGTATTTTTCTTACGAATGCGTAACGGCGTACGGGATTGCCCGCCATTAAGTCGCGCATTGAAATTCTCAACTTCGGTATCAAATAGCACGCCTTCCAATTGATGCAGGCGATTCAACCCGCGCAGAATCGCCAGCAGGCTGCTCAGGGTGATCGATTCCCCCATCTCCGCCCGTTTGATGGTGGCGATGCCGAGGCCGGCCCGTTCGGCCAGATCCACCTGGGATAATCGCTGCTGAATACGCGCATCTTTTATACGCCGACAAAGCTCGGTGATGATTTCACCTTCGCTCATGGTACCGAATCTCATAATGCCGCTATTTGCCCCTACGCTAAATTGCGCGCAGTTTATCATCACCCCATGCAATCACAGCGCGGAGCAGGCAACTAAACGTCAGTTTCTCGACGCAGGTCAATTTTTCATAAGAAAAAAGTATGGAAACAACCCTACCTTGTGGAATGCAACGCAAACACCGCGGTGGCGGTAACCACTAGCCAAAACGACCGGTGATGTAATCTTCGGTGCGACGTTCAGCCGGAGCGGTAAACAACGCATCCGTCTCGCTGTATTCGATCAACCGGCCGTGATGGATAAACGCCGTGTAATCCGATACCCGCGCCGCCTGCTGCATGTTATGCGTCACTAATACCAGCGTGAAACGGCGCTTCAGCGCGCCAATAAGCTCTTCGATCACCAGCGTTGAAATCGGATCAAGCGCCGAGGTCGGTTCATCCAGCAATAACACTTCCGGTTCGATGGCGATGGCTCGGGCGATCACCAGCCGTTGTTGTTGTCCGCTGGACAACGTCAGCGCGCTGTCGCCCAGCCTATCTTTCACTTCATGCCACAACGCGGCGGCCCGCAGCGCGCTTTCCACCGCCTCGTCCAGTTGACGCCGGTCTTTCATGCCTTGCAAACGCAAGCCGTAAATCACATTCTCATAAATGGATTTCGGAAACGGATTAGGCCGCTGGAACACCATGCCGACCCGGCGACGCAGCGTCGAGACATCCAGCGACGGATCGTGGATGTTCATGCCCTGCAGACGGAGATCGCCTTCGATACGGCAACGGTCCATCAGATCGTTCATGCGGTTAAAGCAACGCAACAAGGTAGACTTGCCGCAACCGGATGGCCCAATTAGCGCCGTCACACGGTTTTTCGGAATACGCAGCGAAATATCGCACAGTGCGTGCTTGTCGCCGTAATACAGATTCAGCCCCTCTGCCGACAACGCCGTTTGTTCATCGGTTAACCGGTGGACGTCCATCACGGGGAGTCTCTCCAGCGGTTTAGACATGCCCATCACTATTCTCCCGCCACTCAGAGTGACATCATTCGGTATTTTTCACGTAATACATGGCGAATGCCGATTGCCGCCAGATTCAGCGCCACCACAATGAACACCAGCAACAACGCGGTGGTATACACCAGCGGGCGCGCCGCTTCCACATCCGGGCTTTGGAATGCCAAATCGTAAATCTGGAACCCCAGATGCATGAATTTCCGCTCCAGGTGCAAATAAGGGAAGATCTCATCCACCGGCAACGCCGGCACCGATTTCACCACGCCCACCAGCATGAGCGGCGCGGTTTCCCCCGCCGCCCGCGCCACCGCCAGAATCAGCCCGGTCATCATCGCCGGCACTGCCATCGGTAACACCACGCGCCACAGGGTTTCCGCCCGGGTGGCCCCCAACGCCAGCGATCCATGGCGCACCGACACCGGGATTCGCGACAACCCTTCTTCGGTAGAGACGATAACCACCGGCAGCGTCAACAGCGCCAGCGTCAGCGAGGCCCACAGCAACCCCGGCGTACCAAAGGTCGGGTTAGGCAGCGACTCGGCATAAAACAGGTGATCCAGCGTGCCGCCGACCAGATAAACAAAAAAGCCCAGCCCAAATACACCGTAGACGATCGACGGTACGCCAGCCAGATTCGCCACGGCAACCCGCACCCAACGGGTCAGATTGGTGTTATCGGCGTATTCGTGCAAATAAACCGCCGCCACGACCCCCAGCGGCATCACGATAACCGACATCAGAATCACCAGCAGCACGGTGCCGAAAATCGCCGGAAAGAGCTGACCGGGACTACTGTCGTCCGGCTCGAACCGGGTTAGCATGGTGCCCAGCACCTGCACTGTTTGCTGCGCTTTTTCGGTCAGCGTCATCGCATTCGGGTACCACGCCCGGTCAATCATTCTGACCGGGATGGTATGGCGTTGCCCCTGCGCATCGCGCACCCATACCGCCGAGCGATTGATATCGGCATTAAGCGCCAGCAATTGCTGGTTCAGCCCATTAAAATGGTGCTCCAGCTCCGTACGCTCCGCCTTAAGACGCGCCTGCGCCCGGTCGTCCAGCCGGTTTTCCCGGCGCAGTTTCTCTTCCTGCAACCGCAACGCATCGAACTGCTGATTAATCCGGTTCATCTCGCCCAAACGCAGGGACTGAGCACGCTTCATCAACTGCTGAACCAGCGCAATACGTTGTTGCAACGTCGACGACAGGTTATCGGACACCAACGGTTGCCCATCTTCGGTCATCCCGTCGAGATAGCCATACGCCATGCCGTTGGTAGTGCGGCGCACCGCCAGCATGTTCGCCGGCCGGCCGGCGTCGGCCACCGATAGGGACAGCAGCGTCTGGAAGCTTTGCCCGTATACCTCTCGCCACCCGGTTTTCAGCAGATAACGGGTCGCCCCGGTCTCGGGTGCATTGACGATACCGGCATCCGTTAACTGTTGCCGGGTTAGCGACTGCTCATCATAACGTTCGCCGATCAACTGTCGCGTATTACCCTGCGCATCCTGCAGACTAAACAGCCATACCGGTTGCGGCCACAGATAGCGCGCACTCTGCCCGATCAGCAACACAAATACGGCGACGATGGCGATCAAACTGAACGTAATCGCAGACGCCGTTAGCCATATCCAGGGCGTTCCGGTACTGAACCAGCGCCTCATGACAATTCTCCCTCATCACGATAGCGGCGACGCAGGCGCTGGCGAATCACCTCCGCCAGCGAATTGACCACGAAAGTAAAAAGAAACAGGACCAACGCGGCTAAAAACAACACCCGATAGTGCGCGCTGGACATCGCCGCTTCCGGCATTTCGATAGCGATGTTGGCCGCCAGCGATCGCAATCCCTGAAACAGGCTGTTGTCCATCACCGGCGTATTGCCGGTCGCCATCAGCACGATCATGGTTTCGCCTACCGCGCGGCCGAAACTGAGCATCAACGCAGCAAAAATGCCGGAGCTGGCCGATGGCAGCACCACCCGCCATAACGTTTGCCACGCGGTCGCCCCCAGCGCCAGCGAGCCCTGGCTCAAACGCGGCGGCACGCTAAACAAGGCATCCTCCGCCAGCGAAAAAATCAGCGGGATCAAGGCAAACCCCAACGCAACGCCTGCCACCAGCGTATTACGCTGGCTGAAATGATCGCCCATCCACTGCCAGAGCGGCTGCCCCAGCAAACGTAACTCCAGCCACGGCCCCAGCCAGCACGCCAGCGCCAGCGTTAATAACATCGCCGGTATCAACAACAACGCATCCCACCCGGCCAACACGCCGCGCCGCCAGCGGACAGGCCATTGCTCCAGCCACCAGCCGCACCCCAGCACCGCCGCGCCCCATAACGGCGGCAACAACAAAATAGCGGCTAGATAGGTCGCCATGTGGGGTGCCAGCCATAGCGCGGCAATCAGCCCAATCACCACCGTCGGCAGCGCGCCCATGATTTCCATCGCAGGTTTAATCCAACGCCGCAACGCCGGCGTCATAAAACAGGCGGTATACATCGCCGCCGCCAGCGCCAACGGCGCGGCGAACAGCATGGCATACAGCGCGGCTTTGAAGGTGCCGCTCAACAACGGAATCAGACTGAATTTAGCCTGATAGCCATCATCAGCCGCGGTCGGCTGCCAGACATAATCCGGCTCGGGGTAGCTTTCATACCAGAGTTTTTGCCATAGCCCACGCCAGCCGATATCCGGGTAAGCATTATCCAGTTGATAGGGTTGCCAGCCGGTAGCCGTTTCCAGCAACAGCGCCCGCCCACGAGGGGAAAACGCCGCCTTGCCGGCGGGCGGCGCCAGTAACGCGCTCATCAGCTCGCCGGATTGTTTACTGGCGAACAGCGAGAAATGGCCTTGCGGGTCAAGGGTGGCAAACACACGACGACGCGGTTCGGTCACCAGTTGCAGTTGTCGCCCCACGGTAGGGAAGGTGCGAATTTCATTCAGGCGCGGCCCCGCCGCCGTCGGGGTGTCGAACCACTGGCTGACGCGCCCGTCGGCGGATTTCACCAGCAACGAATGCCCCCCGGCCAGCAGCGCCAGCGACAAGGGCGCGGTTCCCGGCAACGTCACCGTTTCACGGGCGGTAAGCACTTGCTCACCGAGCTGCCACACCGTCAGGCGATTCGCACTCAGGGTATAGATCTGCTGCCCATCCGGCGTCAGCAGTACCTGGTCCGCCGGTTCGGTCAGCACCGTCTGCCCGATGGGTTGAATCTCGGCGGTGGCCGGCTCATCGCGCGATGTGGAAACAAGCGGTAATGCATCGACTGGTAATGAATCGAGTTGTAACGAATAAAGTTGCAAACGGTTATCGTCGGTCACCCTCGCCACTCGCAACATGTCGCCCGATTCGGCAACCGCCAGTTGCCGCAACGGTTGAACCGCTCCGCCCAGTAGACGTGGCCGCTTACCCAGCGGATATCGCCACTGCGGCGTGTCATCGCCAGACAACGGCCACTCCGGGCGAACCACGCTCAGCGCGCCGTCCGCCTGCCCCAGTACCAGTAGCGGGCGCTCACCCGCACTCATCGCCGCCAGCGTGACTGCCGGCGCTACCGACTCGCGGGCGACAACCTGAGCGCGCTCAAGCGCGATGAATTCACCGTAACCGGCGGCATCCACCCGAAAAGCCCAACGACCATTATCGCTGATGCCAAGCGTCAGCGTCGGTTCGCGCATATCGGCCGTCACCGGCGCCAGCGGACGGATAGACGCGGAAGAAAACAGCGGAACAACCACATACAGCAGATAAAAAAAGATCAGTACTAATGCCAGCAGCACCAGCCACCCGCTCCCCACCACAATCCGGCGCGTCAGCCGGTCGATCAACGCCCGCCGCCTGTCCCGATACGCTAAATTGCCTGAGTCCGCCATGTGTCGCCGTTGTTCCTGCCGTGTCGAAAATCCGCCGGTTCCTTTGCATTAATACAGAGGAAGTGAAATTTCCCGCCGCTGACGGGGTAACATATGTTGCCTTTACACCTGTAATATGACAATGGTAAGTCGATACGCGCATTCGCTTTTATCGTCATTTGCGCGCCATAATGAACGTGGATAGTAGCTACACTTACGTAAAAATAGTGTAACGGAGCGATAATGAGTCAGGACAAACTCTATATAGAAAAAGAGTTGAGTTGGTTATCCTTTAATGAACGTGTGTTGCAGGAAGCTGCGGATAAATCCAATCCGTTGATCGAGCGGATGCGATTTCTGGGGATCTATTCCAGCAATCTGGACGAGTTCTACAAAGTTCGCTTTGCCGACCTGAAGCGCCGCATCCTGATCAACGAAGAACAAGGCTCCGCCGGCGAACTGCGCCATTTACTGGGAAAAATTCAAACACGGGTACTGAAAACCGACCAACTGTTCGACAATTTGTACAATGAGCTGTTGCTGGAAATGGCCCGCAATCAGATCTTTCTGGTGAATGAGCGTCAGGTTTCCTCCAACCAGCAAATCTGGTTGCGCGAATACTTTCGGCAAAACCTGCGCCCGCACATCACGCCGATTCTGATTCTGCCGGAAACCAATCTGGTGGAGTTTCTAAAAGACGATTACACCTATCTGGCGGTGGAAATCATCCGCGGCGAACAAACCGATTATGCGTTGCTGGAAATTCCATCCGACAAGGTGCCCCGTTTTGTCGACCTGCCGCCGGAAGCGCCGCATCGCCGCAAAACCATGATCCTTATCGATAATATCCTGCGCTACTGTCTGGATGATATTTTCCGCGGCTTTTTCGATTTCGACGCGCTGAATGCCTACTCGATGAAAATGACCCGCGACGCCGAGTACGATCTGGTCACCGAAATGGAATCGAGCTTGCTGGAACTGATGTCCTCCAGCCTGAAACAACGCCTGACCGCCAAGCCGGTGCGCTTCGTCTATCAGCGCGACATGCCGGATGCGATGGTGGAGTGCCTGCTGCACAAGCTGGGTATCTCCTCTTATGACTCGGTGATCCCCGGTGGTCGTTATCACAATTTCAAAGATTTCATCGGTTTCCCGAATATCGGCCGCGCCAATCTGGTCAACAAACCGATACCGCGCCTGCGTCATCACTGGTTCAGCCAGTTTCGCAATGGCTTTGACGCCATTCGCCACCGCGATGTGCTGCTGTACTACCCGTACCACACGTTTGAGCACGTACTGGAGCTGCTGCGTCAGGCCTCTTTCGACCCAAGCGTACTCTCTATCCGCATCAATATTTACCGTGTGGCGAAAGATTCCCGCATCATTAATTCGATGATTCACGCCGCCCACAACGGCAAGAAAGTTACGGTGGTGGTGGAACTGCAAGCGCGCTTTGACGAAGAAGCCAACATTCACTGGGCCAAACGGCTGACGGAAGCCGGCGTTCACGTTATCTTCTCGGTGCCGGGGCTGAAGATTCACGCCAAGTTGTTCCTGATTTCCCGCAAGGAAGGGGACAATATTGTGCGCTACGCTCACATCGGCACCGGTAACTTCAACGAGAAAACCGCCCGCCTGTATACCGACTATTCGTTGCTGACGGCGGATGAACGCATCACCAACGAAGTGCGCCGGGTGTTCAACTTCATTGAAAACCCGTACCGACCGGTCAGTTTCGACCATCTGCTGGTGTCGCCGCAAAACTCCCGCGAGCGGTTGTATCAGATGATTGATCGAGAAATTGCCAACGCACAGGCGGGATTGGAAGCAAAAATAACGCTAAAAATCAATAATCTGGTAGATAAAGGGCTGGTAGATCGGTTGTATGCCGCCTCCGGCGCCGGTGTAAAAATCAACCTGCTGGTTCGCGGCATGTGCTCGCTGATTCCAGAACTTCCCGGGATCAGCGATAATATTCGTGTCATCAGTATCCTTGACCGCTATCTGGAGCATGATCGCGTCTATGTGTTCCACAACGGCGGCGATCACAAGGTGTACCTGTCGTCCGCCGATTGGATGACACGTAATATTGATTACCGTATCGAAGTTGCGGTGGAAGTGCTCGACAACAGGCTGAAGGAACGGGTGCTGGACATACTGGATATATTGTTCAGCGATACGGTGAAAGCCCGTGTGGTAGACAAGGAATTAAGCAATCGCTATGTCACCCGCGGTAACCGGCGCAAAATACGCGCCCAGAATGCCATCTATGACTATATCAAGGCGCTCGAGCAACCCGGAGAACAGGCCTGACCCAATGCCTTTAACGAATCACAATACCGAACAACCCCAGGAATTCGCGGCTATCGACCTGGGCTCCAACAGTTTCCATATGGTGGTAGCCCGCGTCGTCAATGGCGCTTTGCAGGTACTGAGCCGTCTGAAGCAACGCGTACACCTGGCCGATGGGCTGGACAGCCAAAACCGGCTTAGCGAAGAATCGATGCAACGTGGGCTGAGCTGTTTGGCGCTGTTTGCCGAACGGTTGCAGGGCTTTCCCTCCACCAATGTCTCGATTGTCGGCACCCATGCGCTACGCCAGGCGGTCAATGCGCAGGATTTTCTGCGGCGTGCCGCCAAAATCATGCCCTACCCGATTGAGATTATCTCCGGCAATGAAGAAGCGCGTCTGATCTTCATGGGGGTGGAGCACACCCAGCCGGAAAAAGGCCGCAAGCTGGTTATCGATATCGGCGGCGGCTCCACCGAACTGGTCATCGGCGAAGATTTTGAACCGATACTGGTAGAAAGCCGTCGCATGGGGTGCGTCAGTTTCGCCCAGCAGTTTTTCCCCAACGGCGAAATCAGCGAGGCCAATTTCCGGCGTGCCCGGCTTGCCGCAGCACAGAAGCTGGAAACGCTGGCATGGGAATACCGCATCTACGGCTGGGACTACGCGCTCGGCGCGTCCGGTACCATCAAGGCTACCTGCGAAATTCTGGTGGCGATGGGGGAAAAAGACGGGTTGATTACCCCGGAGCGGCTGGAAATGCTGCGCGAACGCATCCTGCAGTTCAAAAACTTCCGGGCGGTCAGCCTGCCGGGGCTGACTGAAGATCGTCAGACGGTGCTGGTGCCGGGTTTCGCTATTCTGTGCGGCGTATTTGATGCTCTGGCGATCAAAGAACTCCGCCTGTCGGACGGCGCCCTGCGTGAAGGGGTGCTGTATGAAATGGAGGGCCGTTTCCGCCATCAGGATATCCGTATCCGTACCGCACAAAGCCTGGCCAGCCATTACAACATTGACCGGGAGCAGGCAAAACGCGTAAGGGAAACCGCCGAGCAGCTTTACGCCCAATGGGCGCAGCAGAATCCGTCATTAGTGCATCCGCAACTGGGCGCGTTGCTGAAATGGTCGGCGATGCTGCATGAAGTGGGGCTGGGCATTAATCACAGCGGTATGCATCGTCACTCCGCCTACATCCTGCAGAACACCAACCTGCCGGGTTTCAATCAGGAACAGCAGCAATTGCTGGCGCTGATGGTGCGGCTGCACCGCAAGGGGGTCAGGCTGGAAGAATTGCCGCGCTTCAATCTGTTCAAAAAGAAACAGTACCTGCCGATGGTGCAATTGTTGCGCCTTGCCACACTGCTGAACAATCAGCGCCAGGCGACCACCACGCCGAAAACGTTGCGTCTTATCGCCAACGATACCGCGTGGACGTTGATCTTCCCACAAGGGTTCTTCAACCAGAACATGTTGGTCCAACTTGATCTGGAGCGGGAACAGCAATACTGGGACGACGTCAGCGGCTGGAAACTGTATATCGAAGAAGAGCCTGTCTGAACATTTTCCAGGCCGGCGGCACCTGTGGTGTGCTGTCCGGCCTGCGGTTATCAGATTGGCGTTTTTCCGTGACGTTAATCACAACCTTGCGCCCAACCGCACGTCTGGCTACCCACCATCACACTTTTCTCCCCGACTTACGTTGACCATGCCGTTAGCTTGTGCCTAAATAAAATACAGCGAATGTTCGCGATCACAGAGAAACTGATAACCAATGGCTACGATTACCCACAAACGGCGCATTGCCCTGCGTCAGCGACGACGATCCGGTACGCGCATCGCCCGTACTGTACTGATGATTAGTTTTATTATTCTGTTTGGTCGTTTTGCCTATTCCGCCATCGGCGCTTTTTTCCATCACCAGAACACACAGCAACAGCGTGCTGAACAGCCTGTTGCCGCTGCTGCCACTTCAACGACTGTGACTCCCCAACGCGAATAGCATCCGTTATTGCCGATGCTGTTGATGTCGTTCAGTGATTCATGCTATTGCCCTTTGCTGCCATAGCCGTATGGTGCCGTGCTTTTTTGCGCTGCCGCGCCTGCTGTCGGTGCATTTCATGCCATACTTAACATCCGATCTCATACTGACGATGGATGGGGACAATCATGGCCAGTGGTTGGTCCAATGATGGGGCGGTTCAGGATCAAATCGACGCAACGGTAGATGACGCCATCGCCCGCGCCCGTAGTCTGTTACATCAGGGCAGCAGCGCGCAGTATTGCGAAGAATGCGGCGAGGCTATCCCGCAGGCACGTCGCCTGGCACTGCCGGGGGTTCGTTTTTGCGTGCAATGCCAGGAAACAATGGATAAGAAACACACGCTCAACAGTGGCTATAATCGGCGTGGCAGTAAAGACAGCCAGTTACGCTGAAATACGAGGCCGCTCATGCCGACATGACACCGGGCCCCGCTCGCCGACTCACCGCACGACCAGCACCGAGGTTTGGGCATGGCGGACGATCGCCGCCGCATTCGACCCCAGCAAGTAAGTCTTCACATTCGGCCGACGCGAACCAATCACAATCAGGTCAGCTTCAATTTCCTGAGCCAGCTCCAGCACTTCATCGCGCGGAATACCGAAACTAATACTGTGAGACAGCTTGTCTGCCGGCAAATCGATGGTTTTCACCAAATCATGCAGTTTTTTATCCGCTTTGATCACCGCTTCGTTCTCAAACTCCTTGATGCCAAACGAATATGCCGACATAAACGCCGAAGCGTCAGGCAACGCATGAAACAGGTGGACGGTAGCACCGGATTGTCGGGCCAGCGCTACGGCGTGTGACAATGCCTTTTGAGTCAGCTCTTCTTCATCAATATCCACGGGTACTAAAATGGTCTTATACATCATCGTCCCCTTAAGTCAGCCATCGCAATACTGAAAGCGTAGCTCCGTTTGCCGTCACGTGATGTCGTTTTTGAGGCATTTGTGAAGCAACGCCGGGTTTATCTGTCGTATTAACAATGTAATACAATCAGTTACCCGACATCCTTGCCCACTTTCGGCAACAGGCGTAGTCTTAGCCAACCGCCGACCATGACCCACAGACTTCATGCATGACAACACTTGATGCGCTGTTTTTACGGCTATCGCGCTCCCGTTTTCGTCAGCGTTTTCATTTGGGCGCCAAAGAGCGCGATGACTGTTTTACCAAAGGTAAAGAGCTGATTGCCTCTCACGCCGCCGATTTTATTGCCCGGCGACTGGCGCCGGCAGAGCCGGTCAACGATGGAAAACAGACGCCGATGCGCGGCCATCCGGTTTTCATCGCTCAGCACGCCACCGCAACCTGTTGCCGGGGATGCCTGGAGAAATGGCATAATATCAACCAACATCGCCCGCTGACTGACGATGAACAGCGCTATATCGTCGATGTTATTTTATGCTGGCTTGAGCGCGACCTGCTCAACACACCTCACACCAACGTCTAATTCGCCGGTTTCAGGCTAGCGTTTGCCACGCCTGCAAGATAACTTCGGTATCTTTCACCAGTAAGGTATTGCCGGGAATAATGAAATCACGCCAGACATCATTATGCTGGGCGATCAGTTGCGCGGCGCTCACCGCCCGGCGGTCCGCCGTGGTATGGGCATCTCCTGCTACCGTCTGAGCATACCCCCGGCTGGCGGCGTTTTTGATGGTAGCATCGACGCAGTAATCAGTGGCGCAACCGCATAGCGTGAAATGTTGAACATGCAGGCGGCTTAATATTTCGGCCAATTCGGTACGGTAAAACGCATCGCAAGCCGTTTTAGTGACGGAAATAGCATTCACAGGGCGATGCAGTGCGGGCAATAACTGCCATGCTTCACTGCCGGGCGGCATGTCTGCATCCGTATGCTGAATAAAAATGGTCTGATCCGCCGCATCAATTAACCGATTGATGCGCTCAACCACGATGTCCTGCTGATAACGCGGCGTGGCGAACACACCGTTTTGCATATCGACGACGATTAACACCTGCATGTTTTTCTCCGGAACCCATAGCGACAGGCACTATCATACTGCGTCACCGGGCAGAACCACATGAATGGAAATTGAAAAATAGGATTGAAGACAGGAATTTCAGCACAAACGAAAACGGGCCAGCATAATGCTGACCCGTTAGAATTTTGGCGGAGGAGTAGAGATTCGAACTCTAGAACGCTTTCGCGTCGCCGGTTTTCAAGACCGGTGCCTTCAACCACTCGGCCACTCCTCCGCAACGACGCGAACTATAAACAGTGCGCTGGATGTTGTAAAGCGACATAGCGTTCGATCGCCTGAAAAACAGGCAATAACTCATTAAGAGCGTACAAAATAGCCATCAGACTCAAACTTTTATCGTCAACTGCGTAAAGAAGGGTAAACCGGCTTTAATAACATAACGCAACTACTTACTCTTTTTAAAGACAACAATGGCCCCCTTATAGAGAGAGTCGTTATATGGACCGTATTATTGCCTCTTCCACTCGCGAGCAGTCGCTGCTCAGTACCCATAAGGTACTTCGTAATACTTATTTCCTGCTGTCGCTGACGCTGGGTTTTTCCGCCGTCACCGCCACCCTGAGTACGGTGCTGAATCTGCCGTCTCCCGGCCTGATTCTGACGTTGGTCGGCTTTTACGGCCTGATGTTCCTGACCTACCGTCTGGCAGACCGCCCGGCAGGGATTCTGGCGGCATTCGCGCTGACCGGTTTTATGGGTTATACCCTCGGCCCGCTGCTGAGTTCGTTGATCGCCGCAGGCGCCAGCGACATTATCATGTTGGCATTGGGCGGCACGGCGCTGGTGTTCTTCTGCTGTTCCGCTTATGTGCTGACTACCCGTAAGGACATGTCTTTCCTGTCCGGTATGCTGATGGCAGGTTTTGTGGTGTTGCTGGTCGCAACCATTGCCAACCTGTTCCTGAATCTGCCGGGGCTGCATTTGGCGATTAGCGCAATGTTTATCCTGTTCTCCGCCGGCGCCATTCTGTGGGAAACCAGCAACATCATCCATGGCGGAGAAACCAACTACATTCGTGCGACGGTCAGCTTGTATGTTTCCATCTACAACCTGTTTGTCAGCCTCCTGAGTCTGCTGGGCATGTCGCGCAGCGAGTAATCTTCCCGCTGTCAGACTGTCAGACAAGGCGCCTTCGGGCGCCTTGTTGCTGTTAGCCAACACGACATTCATACCGGTCAGTGCGCCCTCTTCTGCGTATCCCTTAAAGTTTGCTAGACTAGGCGCGTTTTCACGTGATACCGAGGCAATATGTTAGTGTTTGAAGACCGAGTCATCGAAACCGATGCTCAGGGATATCTGAAAGACAGCCGCGACTGGCAAGAGGGCATGGCCCCGATACTGGCGGAACAAGAAGGCATCACGCTCACCGACGCGCACTGGGAAGTCGTTCGTTTTGTCCGAGCGTTTTACCTCGAATTCAATACCTCGCCCGCCATCCGCATGTTGGTGAAAGCCATGGCGCAGAAATACGGTGAGGAAAAAGGCAACAGTCGCTATCTCTATCGCCTGTTTCCCAAAGGCCCGGCCAAACAGGCCACGAAAATCGCCGGGCTGCCGAAACCGGTAAAATGCATCTGAATCTTCGGCACCAGGCTTAATAGCGACCTGGGTTTAATAACGGCCGGGTTTTAATAACGGCCGGGTTTTAATAACGACCTGGGTTTAATAACGAATAGTAAAATCACGCTCATCGGTAACGGGATAGGGTTCAATCAGAACCTTGTCCACCCGGGCGTGGCGCGGCCCTCCCTGCTTCAGCCAGGCCATCAGTTGCTCTACAGCCTGGTGATCTCCACTGGCGACGACCTCCACGCTGCCGTCGTCACAGTTGCGGACATAACCCCACACACCCAACTGGCGGGCCTGCAATTGAGTGTGATAGCGAAACCCCACCCCTTGTACCATTCCGTACACCCACGCAATCACAGATACTGTCGGCATATGTCCTCCTTAATCACATGGGATGCCGTGTAAAAATGCATCGGACTTAACGCCTTTTTACTATTACTCAGCCTATGATTAAGACAAGAGCAAGTGTGACGGGTTAGTTACCGTGATAAAAATCGCTGCCGCGCCAGATGACTTGAAAATCACGCCCCATCCCCCCATTTAAGGTACGTAATACGTTTCTCGGGAGGTCATATGATTAACTGTAAATTCACCATCGGACAGCAGATTCGTCATAAGCTACTGGGGTATCCCGGCGTCGTTATCGATATTGATCCTGAGTACTCCCTCGAACAACCAAAGTGGGAGGAACTTTCGGTCAATGACACCTTGCGAACGGCGCCCTGGTATCACGTAGTGATGGAAGACGAGCATGGTCGCCCCATTCATACTTATCTGGCGGAAGAACAACTGATCAACGAGGACCCCAACCCCATCGATCATCCATCCCTGGACGAACTGGCCGCCACGATTCGGCGCCGCGCACCACGTCTGCTGCACTAATATACGACGATTGCCATGTGATCATTACAGCGCACGTTTACCATCAGTGTTGTTCCTTATCGGAGCATGAGGCGAAAACCTATTTCTCCAGCCCCAGCCGGGGAATTTCAATTTTCGGACACCGATCCATCACCACCGATAAGCCGGCGTCATGCGCCAGTACTGCCGCCGCTTCATTGATCACGCCAATCTGCAACCACAGCACGCGTGCGCCAATCGCGATAGCCTCCTGAGCCACTTCAAACGCGGCATCCGGCTGGCGAAAGACATCCACCATATCGACCGGCTCCGGAATCTCAGCCAGTGACGCATAGGCAGTTTGCCCCAGCAGAGTTTGCCCTGCCAGACGTGGGCTGACCGGAATAACCCGATAACCTTGCCCAAGCAGATAGGCCATCACTACGTAGCTGGGGCGCGAGGGGTTCTCGCTGGCACCGACCAACGCAATGGTTTTCACCTGATTGAGTAACGCTTTAATGTCGTTGTCTTGCATGGTTGCCTCCGTGACTATTCACCCGACAGGCAGCGCTTAGCGGTAATGCCGACGTCCCGGCGCTGTCTGCTATCAGTGTAACGCAGAATCTCTGCGCCCATACGCCCAGCCAGCAAAATCCATCGGCAACAACTCGCACCCCTTGCTGGACGGCAACCGATTAATAACCAAATATTTCATTTTTTAAATTTTGACACATTATGTTCGTTATTGAACAATATGGTAACGAGATTTGTCATGAGGCACGTATGAAAACCATTTCCGCTATCGCCGCCACATTGTGGTTGCTCACGCTCAGTTCTCTGGCGATGGCGACGACGCTGAAACTCAGGCCTGATATCGAATTGATGATGATCGATGGGAAAAAGGTCTCCGGTTCACTCCTTAATGGCGCCGACAGTCTCGAGCTGGAAAAAGGCTCTCACCAGATCGTCTTTCAGGTACTGAAGTCCGTTAATGCACCGATGGGAATAAAGCAGACTTACCGTTCGCCGGGCCTGATCACGGTATTTGACGCCCGCAATCTGAATGAAGTCTCTGTTCGACTGCCTGACCTGGAAGACGCCGCAGCGCGACGGAGTTTCAGCCAATCCCCCAATTACCAATGGGTAGACGGCAAAAGTCTGCCTATCTCGATTCGTACCGATGTTCTGACTGTCGGCGAAACGGACTTAGCCGGTGAAATCGAAAAACGCATGACTGATTACAATCGTTCAGGCCAACCGGCAGCCGTTATCGCGTTCGCGCCACAATCGACGGCAAAGGCCTCGACAACAACCAGCACCACAGCCAATCCACTGGATCCGCTCAGCATCATGCAGTACTGGTTTCAACAAGCGGACAAAAGCACACGCCAGCGTTTTCTCGAATGGGCAAGAGACAGAGAAACCCAATAATCATGCTGATTTTACAGACAAAAAACGCCGTTTTTGGAAAGATGCTCGCATTTTTTCAGTCTGCTACTTTCCACTGAAACCGCGTTTTCGTAATCTGTAAAAACTATACTGTTCGAAATTATACTGTTCGAAGGATGTCGCCATGGAGTACACCACCCGCACAATCGAGGTGCATAAGCACATTGCACTGGTTGCGCACGATCACTGTAAAGAATCGCTGCTGGAATGGGTTAGCGCCAACAAAAGCCAACTGGCGGAACACCATTTGTATGCTACCGGCACGACAGGCAACCTGATTCAACTCCATACCGGACTGCCGGTCAGAAGTATGCTGAGCGGGCCGATGGGCGGTGATCAGCAGGTGGGTGCCCTGATCTCGGAAGGAAAAATCGACATGCTGATTTTTTTCTGGGATCCGCTCAACGCCGTGCCGCATGACCCTGACGTCAAAGCGTTGCTGCGGCTGGCTACGGTGTGGAATATTCCGGTCGCCACCAACCGCTCGACGGCAGACTTCCTGATCAATTCCACGCTGTTCCGCCAGTCGGTTTCCGTCACCATTCCTGACTATCAGCGTTACCTTCAGGGGCGGCTGAAGTAACCGCTCTGTTTTCCATGAAAACTGGTCGATTTCCCGGCCAGTTTTCTCTCACCGGCAGACATAGATAAAACCACAACCGTTAGCTCGGTTTGCGCTGCATCGGCACCCCTAGCTGGTGCAAATCCTCGACAAACACCGAGGGTTCGTCGCGATCGTACATCAACCACACCTGATGCCTGGCACGGGTCAACGCGACATATAACAATCGGCGCTCCTCTGCATCCGGAAAAGGTTCTGGCCGAGGGAGCAAGACCGCTTCCAGCACGGACTCTCGCTGCGGCGCGGGAAAACCGTCGCGTCCTTCATGCAACCCCAACACAATCACGTAATCCGCTTGTTGCCCTTTGCTGGCATGAATCGTCATGAAATGGAGGTTCAAATGCGGCCAACGGGTCTGCGCCTTATCCAATACATCAGGGCGCAAATGGTGATAACGCGCCAATACCAGTATACGCGCCTGTGCCGCCACATAACCGCTCATCTTATCCAGCAAGGCATCCAACTGTTCTTGCGGCAACAACACTACCGATTTTCTATCGCCGTCTCGCAAGCTGTTGAGCACTTTTTTTAGCTGGGCCGGATTTTGCTGAATAAACCGGTTGGCGATCTCGCCGATGCGATGGTTAAAGCGATAGGTGGTATCCAATACACACTGCGCGCCTTCGCCGAAATGCGGCTCAAATGCCGTGGTAAGCGTTAACTCTGCACCACTAAACCGGTAAATAGCCTGCCAGTCATCGCCAACCGCAAACAGGCTGCTCTCCGGCGATTGTCGGCGCAACGCTTCCAGCAAACGAGCGCGCTGAGGGGAGATATCCTGAAACTCATCCACCAGAATATGCCGCCACGGGCTGACAAAACGGCCCTTATCCAGATAGTTGACCGCCTGGTGGATCAAACCGGAGAAATCGACGGCGCCTTCATCCTTTAAGGCTTTTTTCCATGCTTTCAGCAGTGGCGCCATTAATCTTAACCGTTGCTGGAATAGCGGCCGGGTTTCGTCGTCGGCCAATGCCAGCATCTCGCTTTGGGTGCCGCCTTGCATCCGCATCACCCCTAACCAGCGCTCCAGCCGTCCGGCCAATCTTGATGCGATGGCCGCATCCTGCCAAAAATTTCCCTCAGGCAACGTCCATTCCAGTTCTTCGGTCAACCACTGCCGCCAGCCTTTCGCCTGGGTTTTCTTTTCGTCACACTGCTGCTGCCAGTGCTGGATCAGAAATGTGCGTCGGTGCGCGCCGTCGGTTTCCAGCCGACTGATGACCGGAGCCTTACGGCTGCACTGCTGGATAATGTGCAACGCCAACGCATGAAACGTCTTCGCCTGAACCTCATCCGTATGCAGCCGCTCATGAATACGGCCGTTCATTTCATCCGCAGCTTGCCGACCAAACGCCAATAATAAGATCTGCTCAGGCGACGCCTCGGCCCGATGCAGCAACCAGGCGGCTCGCGCCACCAATACCGAGGTTTTGCCGCTGCCTGCGCCGGCCAACACCAGCACGGCATTTTCGCCGTTCACTACCGCCCGACACTGACTGGGGTTTAACGGTGAGCTTTCCACCGTATCGAAAAAGGCTTTGTGCCCGACCAACGTGGTTTCCGTCCAAAACTGATTGGCTTGCTGACGCAGGGTCTCGCCTTGCTCCAACCAACGCAGACAACGCTGATAATTGTCCCGGCAATGTTCAAATTCATCCAGACGCGCCAATGGTAACGGCAACGCGGCGAACCCACTTCGGATCTCTTGTTGAACGCGCATCAGTGTCTGACGGCTGAACCAGCCATCTACCGTTTCCTGCGTCGTAATCTTCTCCGCCAGTTGCTGCAATACGTCTTTGCACACCTCGCTCATCTCCTGGCTCCAGCTCTGCCAGGACTTGAACAGATGACGGAAAAACTGCTGCGTTTCCTGCCATTCCGTACCGTGCAGACGCACCACCTTGTTCTCCGGCAACTCGAATTCCAGCTCTCCCCAGATCAGCCCTTTCTTACAGCGAATCGCCAGCAACTGATTAAAGGGGATGAGGTATTCGTGTCGGTCGCCGCTGACATTGACACCGGCATTCAGCAATTGCACACGGTTGTAGGGATGCTGTGCCAGGTGCTTACCCAACGAGGTCGATTTCAGTTCCATGAGCGCTGTGCCATTTTCAGAAGAAATGTTCAAAGTTGTAGTGTAACCGCTATCCGACCCCACGCTCTAGCCAGAAAAACACGTTAGAATAACCCGGCTAATAATGTGATAATTCGTTTCCCGTCATAGGGTTTGACCGAGGGTGTTCATATCATGCGAGCCGTACTTAATATCCTGAATTTCGTGCTGGGTGGTTTTTTCACCACGCTCGCCTGGCTGCTGGCCACGGCGGTCAGCATCGTGTTGGTCTTTACCCTGCCGCTGACACGCTCATGCTGGGAAATCACCAAACTCTCACTGTTCCCCTATGGTAATGAAGCCATCCATGTCGACGAACTGCAGCCTGAGCAAAAAAATACGCTGCTTAATGCCGGCGGTACTCTACTCAATGTATTCTGGCTGGTCTTTTTCGGCTGGTGGCTGTGCCTGTCGCACATTGCCAGTGGTATCGCGCAATGTCTGACGATTATCGGCATCCCGGTGGGCATCGCCAATTTCAAAATCGCCGCCATCGCACTCTGGCCGGTGGGACGCCGCGTCGTGTCGGTGGAAGAGGCGCGCGCCGCAAGAGAAGCCAACGCCCGTCGGCGTTATCAGTAACCAAAGCGGGTCATCATCGTGCAATTGAACGTCACAACCAATCTGCGGCAGGTCATCTATAACAGTAGCTGGCTGTATAATCTGCGGATTCTCATCGCACTCAGTGGTGTGGCGCTCGTCCCTTGGTGGCTGGGAGTATCGACCAGCACCATTCCTTTAACGCTGGGGGTCGTCGCCGCCGCGCTGACAGACCTTGATGACCGGTTGTCCGGCCGTCTGTTTAATTTGATCATTACCCTTGCCTGTTTCCTGGTCGCCTCGGTGTCAATCGAGCTGCTTTATCCGTATCCCTGGTTATTCGCCATTGGGCTGGCCGGTTCAACCTGGAGCTTTATTCTGCTGGGCTCGCTGGGACAACGCTATGCCACCATCGCGTTTGGCGCACTGCTGATTGCCATCTACACCATGCTGGGTATATCGCTTTACAACGACTGGTATCAGCAACCGTTTCTGCTGTTGTTGGGGGCATTGTGGTACAACTTGCTGACCCTACTCGGCCACGTGCTGTTTCCTATTCGACCGCTTCAGGACAACCTGGCTCGTTGCTACCAGCAGTTGGCTCATTATCTGGAAACCAAATCCAATCTGTTTGACCCTGATCTTGATGATAACGACCAATCGTTGATTGACGTGGCGATGGCCAACGGCCGGTTGGTTGATACGCTCAATCAGGCTAAGGCGTCGCTACTGACTCGGTTGCGCGGCGACCGCGGCCAGCGCGGAACCCGACGCACGTTACACTATTATTTTGTCGCGCAGGATATTCACGAACGCGCCAGCTCGGCACACATCCAATACGAACAACTGCGACAGATGTTGCGCTACAGCGATGTGCCGTTTCGGTTTCAGCGTTTGCTATTTATGTTATCGCGCGCCTGCCAGCAAGTATCACAGTCCATTTTGCTGCAACAAAAATATCAGCATGATTACCGTATTGAGCGAGCCTTCTTTCATCTTGATGCGGCTATCGGCAGGTTAGCCGCTCAAGGGATAGAAACTTTGTACATCAAGGCATTACGCCATTTACTCAATAATTTACGAGCAATTGACGCCCAATTCATCAATATCCAGTCCGAGCAGACGCTGGAACGCCACAATCACCGTCTTACGGCGGAAAGCCGGCTTTCAGACGATAAAATTACCGGCTGGAGCGATATCAGGTTACGTATCAGCCGTCACCTGACGCCGCAATCCTCACTATTTCGACATGCGGTTCGTATGTCGCTGGTACTGTGCATCGGCTACGCGATTATTCAATTAACCGGGTTACAACACGGCTACTGGATCCTGTTGACCAGCCTGTTTGTCTGTCAGCCCAACTACAACGCCACCCGCCGACGTTTAGCCCTACGTATTATCGGAACGCTGGGCGGCGTACTCATCGGCGTTCCTTTACTGTATATCGTGCCCTCTCTGGAAGGACAACTGGCGCTGATTGTTATCAGCGGCGTCTTGTTTTTTGCCTTCCGCACCGTGCAATACGCCCAAGCCACGCTGTTTATCACGCTGCTGGTATTGATGTGTTTTAATTTATTGGGCGAAGGGCTGGAGGTTGCCATTCCCAGGGTAGTCGACACGTTGGCGGGCTGTGGTATTGCCTGGGCAGCGGTCAGTTTTATCTGGCCGGACTGGAAATTCCGCGGTCTTCCCGCCGTGATAAATAAAGCGATGAATGCGAATTGCCGCTATCTCGATGCCATCATGCTCCAATATCATCAAGGCAAAGATAACGGATTGCCTTATCGCATCGCTCGTCGCGATGCCCACAATAGCGATGCGGAGCTGGCTTCAGTGGTGTCCAATATGTCGGCAGAACCCCACGCCCGCCTTGGTATGCGGGAAAACGTCTTCCGGCTAATGTGCCTCAACCACACCTTGCTGGGATATATCTCGACGTTGGGGGCTCACCGCGAACACATTCAGTCGTCTGAAACCCTGCAATTACTCAATGATGCCGTTTGTTATGTCGATGACGCACTTCATCAAGATAACAGCGACCAAACGGTACTGGACCGCGAACTGGAAGCGCTGAAAAACCGTATTCATACTCAGTCACCGGAACAAGACAGCACAGGGCAATTACTGCTGCAGCAGGTGAACCTGATCATCGGCCTGCTGCCGGAACTGACGCAACTGAAAAATCAGATGATCGCCGAAGAAAATCACACACAGGAACCGATGCATCGGAATCGACAACAGACCTCTGCGCACTAATTGATTCTGGGAGGTCTGATAGCACGCAGACTGGTATTCTCGAACCATTCAATCAGTTCGCTGCGCACGACTTGCGGTAACGCCGCCTGATGGACGCCACAGATTGCGCCCGCCAGCGCCAGCAACACATTAACGCTTAGATTCTGGCTGACAGACCGCAGTTTGAGGTAGCTGGTTTTAGCGCCAAGACGATGTAATTCATCAATATTTCTAATCCCGACCTTCCAGAGTAAACGCTCCAGGTCATGGTTGATATTCGGCAGGTCTTTTAATCTGATGCAACGCATTCTGGCGGCTTTGTCCTGACGAGCCCCCTCGAGGGCACACGACGCCAATTCCAACAGTACGGATTCGTCCTGCCAGAGCGTCTCCCCCACCAGATAATAATTAAGCGGCACCGGCAAACCGCGCTTGGTATAGATAAGTTTGGGTGTTTGCCTGTCGAGAAAAAACGCCTCATTATCAGGCGCGGCACGCAGATAAAGCTCACCATTGGAGACTAACGCGAAAATCACCCCATCCACTGCAATGCTGTAGCCGCCAAATTGTGAGCGAGAAAGAATACTTCCCAGCGGGGAAAATACTGTTTTCGCCTGTAAAATCCTTTTTTCACACAGCTTTTTCATTACTCATTCCTTGTATTGAATATTTTTCCCTGTTTACCAAATACATCTGTAACGGGAACAATTAATTAAACACAGCAAAACACCCTCTTCAAATACAAAAAATGTTATGAAGGCAACGACATAACGATTATGCGAAGCGCTTTCAGAAATTCCGGTTGATCTTTGCTCACACAAAAGATACTGTACGCACATACAGTAATACTGTGAGGTAAAGAAATCATGCGTACTCAAACCATCCGTTCTCGTCATGTTTGTCACACGTCACACCTGAGTAATAACGCGATGCCTCAAGCCGCCTCCAGCGGTTTCATCAGTGAAATCGTCTATGGCGATGATCATCCGGTATTAACGCCGT
Source organism: Dickeya sp. ws52 (assembly GCF_007210685.1). Lineage (NCBI taxonomy): Bacteria > Pseudomonadati > Pseudomonadota > Gammaproteobacteria > Enterobacterales > Pectobacteriaceae > Dickeya > Dickeya sp. ws52. The sequence goes on along the minus strand of NZ_SZVX01000006.1, from coordinate 187,158 downwards.
TACTGCTTCCTTTATTGCAACAGTTGGGTACGCAATCACGCTGGTTACTCTGGCTGTCGCCACAGCAAAAACTCAGCCGTTTATGGCTGCAACAGGCAGGGTTGCCACTGGAAAAAATGATCGAATTGCACCGTATCAATCCAGTAGCTACGGTTGATGCCATGGAGAAAGCATTAATGACCGGTAATTACAGCGTCGTATTGTGTTGGTTACCGGATGAACTGAATCATGAACAAAAAATGCGGTTACAAAGGGCGGCACAGAATGGAAATACCTATGGATTTATTATGCGTCCAGAGGAAAAAACAATCACAAGACCTTTTTCCACACTAAAAATTCACTCAAGATTGTATCACTAAATGAATATTAGGACTTTTCTTACAAGGCGGTAAGAAGTTCGCTTTAGCCCCCGTAAATAGGGTGTCTAGCGTGTTATTGCGGAGTATTAATATTAAAAGACATCCGGGTAATCTGACAAAATCGTCCATGATTTGTTAGTAATTATGTATGAACGACTGATTTTTTTATGGCGTCGGTCACATCATACTTGTAACTTTCTCCCCACGTTGTAGACTTTAGCACGCTGGAGTTGCCCTTATCATAATGCCAGTTCACTGGCAGCACGTAATTAGACCAAGGGCAATGTCTCCAAGAAAGGATTTTAACCAAAGGCTGATTAGCTTACAGAGTTAATTGCCGATTTGGATGATAATGAGGCGTAAAATGAAAAAAACAGCTATCGCGATTGCAGTGGCACTGGCTGGCTTTGCTACCGTAGCACAAGCCGCACCGAACGATAACACCTGGTACGCAGGCGGTAAACTGGGTTGGTCCCAGTATCACGATTCTGGCCTGAACGGTAATGGTTACAACGTGACCAATGCTGCACAGAACCAGTTGGGTGCCGGTGCATTCGGCGGTTATCAGGCTAACCCGTACCTGGGTTTTGAAATGGGCTATGACTGGCTGGGCCGTATGAAGTATAACGGCGGCAACCAGGGTAGTTTCAAAGCTCAGGGCATCCAGCTGGCAGCGAAACTGAGCTACCCGATTGTTGACGATGTGGACGTCTACACTCGTCTGGGTGGTTTCGTATGGCGTGCAGACAGCCATGACAACTCCGGCCTGAACGATCACGACACCGGTGTTTCTCCGCTGGCTGCAGTCGGTGTTGAATACGCTATCACCAAAAACTGGGCAACCCGCCTGGATTACCAATGGGTGAACAACATTGGCGACGCTTCCACCGTTGGCGGCCGTCCTGATAATGGCCTGCTGAGCGTAGGCGTTTCCTACCGTTTCGGTCAGGAAACCGTTGCTCCGGCTCCGGTAGTCGTTGCCGCTGCTCCGGCCCCGACTCCGGCTCCAGCTCCGGTTGTTCAGACCAAACGCTTCACCCTGAAGTCTGACGTACTGTTCAACTTCAACAAAGCCACTCTGAAACCGGAAGGTCAGCGTTCTCTGGACCAGCTGTACTCTCAGCTGAGCTCCCTGGATCCGAAAGATGGTTCTGTAGTCGTTCTGGGCTTCACCGACCGTCTGGGTTCCGACCAGTACAACCAGACCCTGTCTACCAAACGTGCTCAGACTGTTGTCGATTACCTGGTTCACAAAGGTATCCCGTCTAACAAAATCTCTGCTCGTGGTATGGGCAAAGCCAACCCGGTTAGCGGTTCTACCTGTGCTAACGTGAAAGCACGTGCTGCGCTGATCGACTGCCTGGCACCGGATCGTCGCGTAGAGATCGAAGTGAAAGGCATCAAAGACGTAGTGACTCAGCCTCAGGCTTAATTGCCGCTGAGCACGCGTTAAGGGTAAACACGGCCCCTATAGATAGTTTTCTATCGTTGTAAGTGGCTGCTGTTTCCCTGACAAAAAAGCAGTCTCTGTTTATGCAGAGGCTGCTTTTTTATTCCTGACGCTTACTGTTGCTCATAAGCGCACGACATCAATTGGATTATCCTACTCTGGAATAAACACATGTACTTCATAGAATAAAACAATGATGGCAGCGCTAAAATGCCTCATCGTTTATATTCAGGTAGTATCAAAACCACTCGCCATCACCACACCGGATGACAACCAGAACCGGACCACGATCAGGGCAGTATTAGCAGCTCGTTCGTTATCCCCCAAATAATTTGAGTTGCAGGACAACATGCATGGCGTGTTAAACAACGCAACGCGTTGCCCATTGATGATGAGCCGAGTAAGCAAGCCAACGTGCCGGACAGCCGCTTGCCATATCAACGTAGTGGCAGCACTCAACACTCAGGCGCTGACGACAGTTAGCCGTTCAATCTCATGAGGCATCAACGCCAGACGCGTCGCGCCAGCCAGCTCTACGACCTGTTCAATCGACGTTGCGCTGACTATCGGCGATGTGACGCCCGGTCTGGCTATGAGCCATGCCAACGCAACCTGGCTGGGTGTAGTATGGTGAGCTTCCGCCACCTGATCTAACGCATTCAAAATCGCCAGCCCGCGCGGATTAAGATAACGTTCCACCACTCCCTGACCACGTGCGCTTTTCGCCGCATCGGCGGCCGAACGATATTTGCCGGACAAAAAGCCGCTTGCCAGCGAATAGTACCCGATCACCCCTAGCCCATTGGCTTTCACCACCGGTTCCAGCGTGGTTTCATAGTGCTGTCGATCATACAGGTTATATTCCGGTTGCAGCGTTTCATAGCGAGCCAAATGGTTATCCTTGCTGACGCAACGCCTGCGCCAGACGTTCGCCTGCATAATTGGATGCCCCGATAGCACGCACTTTGCCTTCGCGAATCAACGCATCAAAAGCCGACAGCGTTTCTTCCAGCGGAGTCGAGCGGTCATCATCATGGGATTGATACAAGTCGATATAATCGGTCTGCAAACGACGCAATGAATCCTCTACCGCCCGACGGATATAACCAGCCGACAACCCCTGCCGATCGCCGCCCATCGTCTTACCCACTTTAGTGGCGATAATCACCCGATCACGGTTTCCACGCTGTTTGAGCCAGTTGCCGATGATACTTTCCGACTCACCGCCTTTATTGCCCGGCACCCAGGTTGAATAGACATCGGCGGTATCAATAAAATTGAGTCCTTGCTCAAGCAAGGCATCCAATACGCGAAACGAGTTCGGCTCATCAATGGTCCAGCCGAACACGTTGCCGCCAAACGTCAGCAACGGCACCCGAATTCCTGAATGCCCTAATTCACGTAATACGTCAGATGCAGGCATGATTCTCTCCTTGTGGTTAGGTTTTCCCTACTCTGCCGGAGTGACGGACGAGGAACTTCCATCACAGCATTTTCCAGTCAGCCGTGCTGAAATGCCCGACTCTCTCTCAGACAGAAGCGAATGCTATGAGACCCACGCTTTAGTTTAGGTTATTTTCCGCGATATAATTCTGCTTTTGCGTCTTACGTCTCATTTTAAGCGCAATCGTTACATAAAATGACGTCCAAAAATCGGCCCCTATCATAATTTGGAGCAAACATGTCCAACATTCTGCAATTTATCCTGGCCCTGATTGTTGTCGCCGGCCTGTCACTGCTGGTGTGCCGCGATCGCAAAAGCATTCGCGTCAGGTATATTGTTCAACTTTTAGTCATTGAAATCCTGCTCGCTTATTTCTTTCTTTACTCCAGTGCAGGTCTCGGTTTCGTAACAGGGTTTGCCGGTCTGTTTGACAAGCTGCTCGGTTTCGCCGGTGAAGGTACAACCTTCGTCTTTGGCAATATTGGCAACAATAGCTTTGTGTTCTTCCTGAAAGTACTGTGCCCGATTGTATTCATCTCCGCGCTGATCGGGATTTTGCAGCACATCAAAGTGCTGCCGTTCATTATCCGGCTGATCGGTACCATCCTGTCCAAAGTCAACGGCATGGGTAAGTTGGAGTCGTTTAACGCCGTCAGTTCGCTGATTCTGGGCCAGTCTGAAAACTTCATTGCGTATAAAGACATTCTCGGACAGATGTCTGAAAAACGCATGTACACCATGGCGGCCACCGCGATGTCGACCGTCTCCATGTCGATCGTCGGCGCTTACATGTCAATGCTGGACGCCAAATACGTCGTAGCGGCACTGGTGCTCAACATGTTCAGTACCTTTATCGTGCTGTCGCTCATCAACCCGTACGACACCAATGAAGAGAAAGAGCTGCACCTGAGCAATCTGCATGAAGGTCAAAGCTTTTTTGAAATGCTGGGCGAGTACATCCTGGCCGGTTTCAAAGTTGCGGTTATCGTTGCTGCGATGTTGATCGGTTTCATCGCATTGATCGCCGCTATCAACGCGCTGTTCAGCGCTGTATTCGGGCTGAGCTTCCAGGAAATCCTGGGTTACGTGTTCTATCCGTTTGCCTGGATAATGGGGATCCCCAAAGCCGAAGCGCTGCAAGTGGGCAGTATTATGGCCACCAAACTGGTGTCCAACGAATTCGTCGCCATGATGGAATTGCAGAAAGTGGCCGGTCAGTTGTCCCCGCGCAGCGTGGGTATTCTGTCGGTGTTCCTGGTGTCTTTCGCCAACTTCTCCTCGATCGGTATCGTCGCCGGGGCCATCAAGGGGCTGAACGAAGCACAGGGCAACACCGTTTCCCGTTTTGGTCTGAAGCTGGTTTATGGTTCAACGCTGGTCAGCTTGCTGTCCGCCGCCGTTGCCGGTCTGGTGCTGTAACCCGATTGTCGCGGCAATGACACCTCGCTAACACACTCAGCAGAGTTCCCGGCGTTCATACGCCGGGGATTCTTTTTCTACAAACCCTGACATATCTTCCATATTTCCTCCATTTTTGTCCTCCCTTCGCTGTTTAAACTAGTATCATAATATTCAGTGTTTCATGGGCTTATCTTGGCCTGTGCTGATTGGAGGTTCCTTCCATAATTATGAACGCCGCACGCTTATTTCGTTTTCTGATCCTCGTTGTTGTTATTGCCGCGGCGTTGTTCGCCTGGCGTTATTTTCGCCCATCACAATCAGAATCCGCCAACGAGGCGACGACCTCACAGCAAGCCTCACGTCAGGGACAAAACCGCAACGGCAGTGGCCGCCGCGGTTCTACCGCTCCGCCGCCGGTTCAGGCTGCGTTTTCCTCTTCATCCAACGTGCCTTACTATCTGTCTGGTTTGGGTACGGTGACGGCGGCCAATACTGTTACGGTACACAGCCGGGTGGCGGGGCAATTGATGGCGATCCATTTTCAGGAAGGGCAGCAGGTCAAAGAAGGCGAACTGCTGGCGGAAATCGATCCGCGGCCATTTCAGGTCGCGTTGACACAGGCTCAGGGGCAATTAGCCAAAGATCAGGCTTTGTTGATCAATGCCCGGCAGGATCTGGCTCGTTACCAGCAACTGTCTAAAACCAGCTTGGTTTCCGGCCAGCAACTGGATACCCAGGAATCGTTGGTCCGCCAGTACGAAGCGACGGTGAAATCGGATCAGGGGTCGGTCGCCAGCGCGCAACTGCAACTCGATTACAGCCGTATCACTGCACCGTTTAGCGGCCGCGTCGGCCTGCGTCAGATTGATATCGGCAACTATGTCACCAGCACCGAAAACCTGCTGGTATTAACTCAAACCCACCCGATAGACGCCGTTTTCACCGTACCGGAAAGCGATATCCCCACCGTGCTGAAAGCACAAAAATCCGGCCAGCCGGTACTGGTGGAAGCCTGGGATCGCGCCAGTCAGCGTCTCCTCTCGCAGGGACGGTTGCTGAGCATGGATAACCAGATCGACGCCACCACCGGCACCATCAAGCTAAAAGCCCGTTTCGACAACACTGATGACGCGCTGTTCCCCAATCAGTTCGTCAATATCAAGATGAAAGTGGACACGCTGCAAAATGTGGTGGTAGCGCCATCCTCCGCTATCCAAATGGGCAACGAAGGGCGCTTCGTCTGGGTATTGAACGATAAGGATCAAGTCAGTAAACACCTCGTCACCACCGGTATTCAGTATGGCCAGCAAACCGTAGTGGCCAACGGGCTGAACGCGGGCGAGCGAGTCGTCACCGACGGGATCGACCGCTTGACCGAAGGCGCGCATGTAGAAGTGCTGGCGCCAGCGGCGGCTGACGCCAAATCCACTGCCGGCACAGAAAAGCCTCAGCGTGAAAAATCTCAGCCTAAAGCGGAGAAATCCTGATGCAGGGGACAACGCCGTCAGAGGACACCACGCTGCATAACAGTGGCGGACCGTCGCGCTTGTTTATTCTCCGGCCGATTGCCACCACGTTGTTGATGATCGCCATTCTGCTGGCCGGGATTGTGGGCTATCGTGCGTTGCCGGTTTCCGCGCTGCCGGAAGTGGACTATCCGACCATTCAGGTCGTTACGTTGTACCCCGGCGCCAGCCCGGACGTGATGACCTCGGCGGTCACCGCACCGTTGGAACACCAATTCGGCAGCATGTCCGGCCTCAAGCAGATGTCGAGCCAAAGTTCCGGCGGTTCATCGGTGATCACATTGCAGTTCCAACTGTCGCTGTCGCTGGATGTCGCCGAACAGGATGTACAGGCGGCGATTAACGCCGCCACCAATCTGCTGCCTACCGATCTGCCGTTCCCGCCGACCTACAGCAAGGTCAACCCGGCGGATCCGCCGATCATGACGCTGGCGGTCACCTCCACCGCCCTGCCGCTGACACAGGTGCAGGACATGATTGAAACGCGCATCGCGCAGAAAATCGCTCAAGTGGAAGGTGTCGGGCTGGTTACCCTGGCCGGCGGGCAACGGCCATCGGTACGCGTCAAGCTCAATCCGGGCGCACTGGCCGCCTATGGGCTGAGCAGCGAAACAGTGCGCACCGCCATCACCGCGGCCAACGTCAACACCCCCAAAGGCAGTTTTGACGGCCCGGCGCGCTCAGTAACGCTATCCGCCAACGACCAGATGCGTTCGCTTGATGACTATCGCCAGTTGATCATTACCTGGAAAAACAACGCCCCGGTACGGCTACAGGACGTCGCCACGGTAGAACAGGCGGCGGAAAATACCCATCTGGCGGCATGGGCTAATCAGAATCAGGCTATCGTCCTCAATATTCAGCGTCAGCCGGGAGCCAACGTGATTGCGACCGCCGACCATATCCGCAACCTGTTGCCATCGCTGAAAGCCAGCTTACCCAAGTCGGTGGATGTTGCTCTGCTCACCGACCGTACCACCACTATTCGCGCATCGGTGGATGATGTGCAGTTTGAGCTGATCCTCGCCATCGCATTGGTGGTGATGGTGATTTACCTGTTCCTGCGCAACGCGGTAGCCACGCTGATCCCCAGTATCGCGGTGCCGCTATCGCTGGTGGGGACGTTCGCCGCCATGTATTTTCTCGGTTTTTCGATCAACAACCTGACGTTAATGGCGTTAACCATCGCCACCGGTTTTGTCGTCGATGATGCCATCGTGGTGATTGAAAACATCGCCCGTTACATTGAAAAAGGCGAAAAGCCGCTACAGGCGGCGCTGAAAGGTGCGGGAGAAATCGGCTTTACCATTATTTCACTCACCTTTTCACTGATTGCAGTGCTGATCCCGCTGCTGTTTATGGGCGATATCATCGGGCGCCTGTTCCGCGAATTCGCCGTAACATTGGCGGTATCTATCCTGATCTCCGCGGTAGTGTCGCTGACGCTGACGCCAATGATGTGCGCCCGCTTGCTCAGCCACCATTCGCTGAGCCAGCAAAACCGGTTTACTCGTGCCAGCGAGCGCTTCTTTGATGCGGTAATCGCCTGGTATGGTCGCGGCCTGACCCGGGTGCTTAATCACCCGTGGATTACCCTCGGCGTCGCATTGAGTACGTTGGTACTCACCGTCTTGCTGTATATCGTGATCCCCAAAGGTTTTTTCCCGATACAAGACAACGGCATCATTCAGGGCACCGTGCAAGCGTCGCAAACCATCTCTTTCTCCGGCATGGTGGACAAACAGCAGCAGGTCACGTCGCTTATCATGCAGGACCCGGCGGTGGAAAGCGTCTCGTCGTTTATCGGCGTTGACGGCACCAACCCATCGCTCAACAGCGGCAGGTTGCAGATTAACCTGAAGCCGCTGGATGAACGCAGCGACCGTATTCAGGGCGTGATCGAACGGCTGCAACAGCGCACATCCGCCCTGCCCGGCATTCAGCTTTATCTGCAACCGGTGCAGGACTTGACCATCGATACGCAAGTCAGCCGCACTCAGTATCAGTTCACCCTGCAAACCATGTCGCTGGATGAGCTCAGCACCTGGGTGCCGAAATTGACCGCCGAGCTACAGAAATTGCCGCAGTTGCAGGATGTCAGCAGCGACTGGCAGGACAGCGGCGCGGTAGCCTACCTCAAGGTCAACCGCGACAACGCCAGCCGTCTCGGCATCACCATGTCGCAGGTGGACAGCGCGCTGTACAACGCCTTCGGTCAGCGGTTGATTTCCACCATTTACACCCAGTCCAACCAGTACCGGGTAGTGTTGGAACAGCACCACGACAGCAGCAACGGGCTGGCGGCGCTGAGTGATATCCGGCTTATCAACAGCAGCGGCGGCGTAGTGCCGCTCAGCAGCATCGCCACGGTGGAAGAGCGCCAGGGGCCGCTGTCGATAAACCACATCGACCAGTTCCCCTCGACGACCATTTCGTTCAACGTCGCCCCCGGCTACGCATTGGGCGATGCGGTAAAAGCCATTCAGCAGACACAGCAACAGATGCAGTTGCCGAGCGACATCATTACCCGCTTCCAGGGCAGCACGCTGGCGTTCCAGTCGGCGCTGACCAGCACCATCTGGCTGGTGGTGGCCGCCGTCGTGGCGATGTACATCGTACTGGGCGTGCTGTATGAGAGTTTTATCCACCCGGTCACTATCTTGTCCACCCTGCCGACCGCCGGCGTCGGCGCGTTGCTGGCGCTGATGATCGCGGGTAGCGATCTGAACATCATCGCCATCATCGGTATTATTTTGCTGATCGGTATCGTGAAGAAAAACGCCATCATGATGATCGATTTTGCACTGGCGGCCGAACGCGAACAGGGAATGGCGCCGTATCAGGCTATTTATCAGGCTTGTTTGCTGCGTTTTCGCCCGATACTGATGACCACCATGGCGGCGCTGCTCAGCGCCGTACCGCTGATGTTCAGTACCGGCGTCGGCGCGGAGCTGCGACGTCCGCTCGGCATCTGTATGGTGGGCGGGTTGGTGATGAGCCAGGTGTTGACGCTGTTCACCACGCCGGTAATTTACCTGTTGTTTGACCGTCTGGCGCATCGTCTGCGTCGCCGTCGGCCGCAGGAAGGGGAAGCACAGTGAAGTTCTTCGCACTGTTTATCCATCGTCCGGTCGCCACCACGTTGCTGGCGCTGGCGATAGCGCTATGCGGGTTGCTCGGCTATCAGTTGCTGCCGGTATCGCCGCTGCCGCAGGTGGATTACCCGGTGATTTCGGTCAGCGCCACCTTGCCCGGCGCGTCGCCGGAAACCATGGCGTCGTCGGTGGCGACACCGCTGGAACGTTCGCTGGGCCGCATCGCCGGCATTAACGAAATGACGTCGATGAGCTCACTGGGCAGCACCCGCATCATCCTGCAGTTTGCATTGGATCGTGACATCAACGGCGCGGCCCGTGACGTGCAGGCGGCCATCAACGCCGCCCAGAGCCTGTTGCCAAGCAGTATGCCGACCCGTCCCTATTACCGTAAGGTGAACCCATCCGATGCGCCGATCATGATAATCACGCTGACGTCGGACACTTACGGCCCCGGCCAATTGTACGACTATGCCTCGACCCAGATTGCGCAACGCGTCTCGCAAATCGACGGCGTCGGCGACGTCACCATCGGCGGCAGTTCGTTACCGGCGGTCCGGGTGGCGCTCAACCCGCAGGCGCTGTTTAATCAGGGCGTATCGCTGGACGCCGTGCGCCAGTCGATCGCCCAGTCCAACGTGCGCCAGCCGCTCGGTAGCGTAGACAGCGGCAGCACGCACTACCAAATCCAGACCAATGATGAGCTGAAAACCGCAGACGCCTATCGCTCGCTGATCATCCACTACAACAATGGCGCGCCGGTGCGTCTGAGTGATGTGGCGACGGTGAAGGACTCGGTGCAAAACGTGCTCAACGCTGGGATGACCAACGCCAAACCCGCCGTACTGGTGCTGATCCGCCGGGCGCCGGACGCCAACATCATCTCCACCGTGGACGCGATCCGCGCCGCTATGCCGGAATTACAGGCGATGTTGCCCGCCTCGATCACGTTGAATGTCGCGCAAGACCGCTCGCCGACGATTCGCGCCTCGCTGCACGACGTGGAACGGTCGCTGACCATCGCGGTATCGCTGGTGATTCTGGTGGTGTTTTTATTCCTGCGATCCGCACGCGCCACGCTGATCCCGGCTATCGCCGTACCGGTGTCGTTGATTGGCACCTTCTCCGCCATGTACCTGTGCGGTTTCAGTTTGAACAATCTGTCGCTGATGGCGTTGACCGTCGCCACCGGTTTTGTGGTGGATGACACCATCGTGGTGCTGGAGAATATTTCCCGCCATATCGAAGCCGGTATGAAGCCGTTGCAAGCCTCGCTACAGGGGGTGCGGGAAGTCGGGTTCACCGTGGTATCGATGAGCCTGTCGCTGATCGCCGTGTTCATTCCATTGCTGTTCATGGATGGCCTGCCCGGCCGCTTGTTCCGCGAATTTTCGATTACGTTATCGGTCGCCATTCTGATCTCATTGTTGGTATCCATCACGCTGACGCCGATGATGTGCGCCCGCCTGCTGCGCCCTCATACGCCCCGCAGCCAGCCGCGTACCCGCGGTTTCAACCGGCTGTTGCTTGGGCTGCAACAAGGCTACGGACGCAGCCTGCGTTGGATGTTGAACCACTCGCGCTGGGTAATGATGGTGCTGCTGGGAACGATCGGCCTGAGCGTCTGGCTGTATATCAGCATTCCCAAAACCTTCTTCCCGGAACAGGACACCGGCCGGCTGATGGGCTTTATCCAGGCCGACCAGAGCATCTCCTTCCAGGCGATGAAGCGCAAATTGCAAGACTTCATGACCATCGTGCGCGCCGACCCGGCGGTGGATAATGTCACCGGGTTTACCGGTGGAATGCGCACCAACAGCGGCTCAATGTTTATTAGCCTGAAACCGCTTGCCCAGCGCGACGTTAACGCCCAGCAGGTGATTACCCGGCTGCGCGCCAAACTGGCGAAGGAGCCGGGCGCCAATCTGTACCTGATGGCGGTGCAGGATGTGCGTATCGGTGGGCGCGAAGCTAACGGCGGTTACCAGTTCTCACTGTTGTCGGATGATTTGGCGGTGTTACGGAGCTGGGAACCCAAAATTCGCGATGCGCTGAGCAAATTGCCGCAACTGGCGGACGTCAGTTCCGACCAGCAGGACAAGGGCGCCGAATTGATGATGGTCTACGATCGTGATGCCATGGCACGGCTTGGCATCAATGTGTCCAGCGTCAACGCGTTGCTGAACAATGCTTTCGGCCAGCGGCAGATTTCCACCATTTACCAGCCGATGAACCAGTATAAAGTGGTGATGGAGGTGGATTCGGCTTACACCCAGGACCCCAGCTCGCTGGATAAAATGTTTGTTATCAACAACGACGGCAAGCCGATCCCGTTGTCATTCTTTGCTCACTGGCAACCGGCCAACGCGCCGCTGGCGGTTAACCATCAGGGGTTGTCGGCCGCGGCGACCCTCTCGTTCAACCTGCCGGAAGGCGTCAGCCTGTCGGATGCCACCAACGCCATCGAACGCACCATGACCGCAGTGGGCGTGCCGCCTACGGTTCGCGGGCAATTTGCCGGCACCGCGCTGGCGTTCCAACAATCGCAGCATTCGCAGGTGGTGCTGATTATCGCGGCGATCCTGACGGTCTACATCGTGCTGGGAATATTGTATGAAAATGTCGCCCACCCGCTGACCATTCTCTCTACCCTGCCCTCTGCCGGCGTCGGCGCACTGCTGGCGCTGGAGCTGTTCAACAAACCGTTCAGCCTGATTGCGCTGATCGGTATTTTGTTGCTGATAGGCATTGTGAAGAAAAACGCCATCATGATGGTGGATTTTGCGCTGGTGGCGCAACGGGAAGGAAAACTGTCGGCGCAGGAGGCGATTTTCCGCGCCTGCATGTTGCGTTTCCGCCCGATCATGATGACCACCATGGCCGCGCTGTTCGGCGCGTTGCCGCTGGTGCTGAGCAACGGCGACGGCTCGGAACTGCGTCAGCCGCTGGGTATCACCATTGTCGGCGGGCTGGTGATGAGCCAGTTGCTGACGCTGTACACCACGCCGGTGGTGTACCTGTTCTTTGACCGTCTGCATTGGCGCCGTCGTGATCGTACCGATACGGCCGGGCATACCGAACCGTTGGCCTGATGCCGCTTCAGCCGTCATTGTCGTACCTGTAATCATTCGCCGGGGTTCGCCCCGGCGCCTGTCAGGGACAGGATATTCCCGGGAGTGATACCGCATGACCCATCAGCCTGCATCCGTTCGCTGGCAATTGTGGATTGTGGCCTTCGGCTTTTTTATGCAAGCGCTGGACACCACGATCGTTAACACCGCCCTGCCCTCTATGGCCGCCAGCCTGAATGAAAGCCCGCTGCGTATGCATATTGTGATCGTCGCTTATGTGCTGACCGTCGCCATGTTGTTGCCGGCCAGCGGCTGGCTGGCCGATAGGCTGGGTGTGCGCAATATTTTCTTTTCCGCCATCATGTTGTTCAGCCTCGGTTCACTGCTGTGCGCCCGCTCCACCACCCTCAATGAACTGCTGTTTTCCCGGGTGATTCAGGGCGTCGGCGGTGCGATGATGGTGCCGATAGGTCGGCTGACGGTGATGAAGCTGGTGCCGCGAGCTCAGTACATGGCTGCAATGACCTTCGTTACGCTGCCGGGGCAGATAGGCCCGCTGATGGGGCCGACGCTCGGCGGTTTTCTGGTGCAATACGCCAGTTGGCACTGGATCTTCCTGATCAATCTTCCGGTCGGGTTGATAGGCGCGCTCGCCACCTGGCGGTTAATGCCCAACTTCACCATGCCGCCGCGCCGTTTCGACCTGCGGGGTTTTATCTGCCTGGTGATCGCGATGGGCACGCTGACGCTGGCGCTGGACGGGCAGAAAAGCCTTGGGTTTTCCGCGCCGGCGCTGATCGCGCTGGTGCTGACCGGCATGTTGGCGCTGCTGGGTTACTGGTGGAATGCCAGGAACAACGAGGCATCGCTGTTTAACCTGCGCCTGTTCCGCACCCGCAGCTTTACCATCGGGTTGTTAGGCGGCTGGCTGGCGCGCATCGGCAGCGGTATGCTGCCGTTCATGACGCCGGTATTTCTGCAAATCGGGCTGGGGTACACCCCGTTTCATGCCGGTATGATGATGATCCCGCTGGTGCTGGGCAACATGGGGATGAAGCGGCTGGTGGTGCTGACCGTCAACCGGTTCGGCTACCGTATCGTGTTGATCGCCTCAACGCTGACGCTGGCGCTGGCTACCTTGCTGTTTGCGCTGGTCGCGCTGATGAACTGGCACTGGATGACGCCGTTAGTGTTACTGTTGGTGGGGATGGTCAACGGTATCCGTTTTTCGACCATGAATACCCTGACGCTCAAAGATTTGCCCGATTCCCTGGCCAGTGGCGGCAACAGCCTGATGTCGATGTCGATGCAGCTCTCGACCAGTATGGGCGTGACCATCGCCGGCTTGCTGCTGGGCATTTTCGCCAATCAGCATCTGGTGAGCGGCGCGCCGGAAACCCACCGCGTGTTCCTTTACACCTATCTGTGCATGGTGGCGGTGATGGCGCTCCCGGCGCTGATTTTCAACCGGGTGCCGCCCGATACCGCTCAGCAGGCGACGCTGACACGTTCCTCATGAGGTGAATGATGAGATTCGGCATTACCGCCAGACTGTTTCTGGCGATATTTTCCACCTGCATGTTGGTGTTGGTCATCATGCATTTCGGCGTCCGGCTCAGTTTCGAAAAAGGCTTTATCGATTACATTCGCCGCGGCAACGAACAGCGGGTGGTGCAGATCCGCGGCTGGCTGGAGGATCAGTACCAACAGTACGGCAACTGGGATTTTCTGCACAACAACGAGCGCGGCATCTTCCCGATGCTGCGAACGATGGAGCAGAACAACGATGAAGCTATGCAGGGTTGGCGTACCCGGTTTTGGGTCACGGACGAGAACCGCCGCCGCCTGATAGGCCCGCCGATCTCGATGCCTGCCGGCAGCACCTGGCAGCCGCTGATGATGCAGAACCGGGTCGTGGGTTGGCTGGTGGCGGCACCGGTCGAAGGGCTGACGCGTAGCGCCGACATCAGTTTCGATCGCCAGCAGCAGCGTACCAGTTGGCTGATTGTCGCCTTTACCACCCTGCTGGCGGCCGTAGTCACCTGGCTGATGTCGCGTGGTTTGCTGGCGCCGGTCAAACGGCTGGTCAACGGTATCCACCAACTGGCGGGCGGCGATTTCAGTACCCGCGTCACCGCCGGCAGGCGAGACGAGTTGGATCGGCTGGCGCAGGATTTCAACCAGTTAGCCTCGGCGCTGGAGAAAAATGAACAATCGCGCCGCGCGTTCATGGCTGATATTTCCCATGAGTTGCGCACACCGTTGGCAGTGTTGCGCGGCGAACTGGAAGCACTGCAGGATGGCGTACGGCGGCCCGATACCGCAGCATTTTCTTCACTGCAGGCGGAAGTCGCGTTGTTAACTAAACTGGTGGACGACCTGCACCAACTGTCGTTGTCTGATTTAAGTGCGTTGGCTTACCGCAAAGCGGCCGTTAATGCCACCGCACTACTGCAACTGTCGGTAGCGGCATTCAAAGAGCGTTTTCATCACAAAAGCATCCGGCTGACCACCCGCTTTCATCCCGAAGCCATCGTGTTTGGCGATCCGGACCGTCTGAACCAGTTATTCAACAACCTGATGGAAAATAGCCTACGCTATACCGATGATGGCGGACGACTGGAAATAGAAACCGAGTTACGCCCGCAACGATTGGTGATTCACTGGCGCGACAGTGCGCCCGGCATCAGCGACGAACAGCTGGCGCTGATTTTCGAGCGCTTCTATCGCGCGGAAAGTTCGCGCAACCGAGCCAGCGGCGGCTCCGGGCTAGGGTTATCCATTTGCGCCAATATCGTTGAGGCGCACGATGGACGCTTGTATGCTGAGCATTCCACGCTTGGCGGTGTGCAAATCACCGTCGAACTTCCGTTGCACTTATCCTGATACAGGAATCGACATGACAGCATCGTCTCCTGCAGCGGCCGGTGATGAAAACCCGCCGGTGCTGATCGTTGAAGATGAGCCCAAACTGGCCCAATTGCTGGTGGATTATCTGCAGGCATCGGGTTACCGCACCCACTGGCTGACGCAGGGTGAAGAGGTCGAACCCTGGGTGCGTGAACACTCTTGCCAGCTAATCCTGCTGGACCTGATGCTGCCGGGCCGTGACGGCCTGACGCTCTGTCGCGCCATTCGCGGCTTTTCCAACGTGCCGATCATCATGGTGACCGCCCGCTCCGACGAAATCGACCGGCTGCTGGGGCTGGAAATCGGCGCCGACGATTACATTTGCAAACCCTACAGCCCGCGTGAAGTGGTCGCGCGAGTGAAGACCCTGCTGCGCCGCTGCCGCTGGCAACACGAACCGCTGCCGAATGACGCCTTACCCGCGTTGCTGATCGACCAGAATCGCTATCAGGCCAGTTATCTCGGCCGCCACCTGGAACTGACGCCCGCTGAATTCAGGCTGCTGAAAACCCTCTCTGCCGAACCGGGGCGTGTCTTTTCACGCGAACAACTGCTCGATCATCTGTATGACGACTACCGGGTGGTGACCGACCGCACCATCGACAGCCACATCAAAAACCTGCGCCGCAAGCTGGAAATGTTCGACCGGGAAACCTCGTTCATCCGTACGGTCTATGGTATCGGCTACCGTTGGGAAGCCGCCGCCAGCCAGGAAATATAGACGACTCGCCGCGTACTGCGGCACGTCGTCAAAGAAACTGTCCGACTCGGTTAAAAATTTGCGATTTTCTCTCCGCTACCGGCTGCTAGCATAATCACTCAACATAATAATGATGATGAGGGTAAGCATGTCGGGATTAGTCAATGGCAAATGGGTCGAGGGCGATGTAGCGGCCGAGGAAATCAAAAGCGGCGCCTTTCACCGTCAGGAAACGCTGTTTCGTGCAACAGCGCTCATACCGGAAGCAGGACGCTATCAGTTATTCGTCTCATACCTTTGCCCGTGGGCATCCCGCACGATTATCTACCGCAACCTGAAAGAACTGCAAAATGTGATAGCCCTGTCGGTCGCGGAACCCCGCATCGGCGAACAGGGTTGGGAGTTCAGGACTCCGCAGGATGCCGGCGACACCATCGCGCCGGTACGCTACCTGCACCAACTCTATACCGCCAGCGACGCGCACTACACCGGCAAAGTTTCAGTACCGGTGCTGTGGGACCGCAAAGAAGGCCGTATCGTCAATAATGAATCGGCGGAGATCATTCGCCTGATCAACCACACGTTCAATGACCTGACCGGCAACCGGCTGGACTTTTACCCGCCGGAGCTGCAACCGGAGATCGACCGCTGGAACAGCCTGATTTACGACAACATCAACAACGGCGTGTACAAAACCGGTTTCGCCAAAACACAAGCGCATTATGACCAGGCGGTAACGAACCTGTTTGCAGCGCTGGATTCGGTGGAAGCGCATCTGGCGCATCATCGCTATCTGGCAGGCGACACGCTGACCGAAGCCGACTGGCGCCTGTTCGTGACGTTGGTGCGCTTTGATGCGGCTTATCACGGCGCGTTCAAATGCAACATCCGTCGGCTGGAAGATTACCCGCACCTTTCCGGCTACCTGCGCGAGCTGTACCAGTGGCCGGGGGTCAAAGACACGGTCAGGTTGGATGATATCAAAGCCGGGTATTACAGTATCCGCTGGCTCAACCCCACGGGTATCGTGCCGAAGGGGCCGTACACGGATTTTGAGCGCCCGCACTTGCGCTATCAGGTAGGCTCATCAGCCGGTATCCGCACGGCATAATCGCCCTTGACGGCCGGCGCACCGCCGGCCGCAACAGACCCGGTTTCCAATAGTCGCACTTTCTGTAAGCCGACTACTGATTTTTCCTGCCGTTGGCGTTAGAATCTGCCGCCTTTACTGTTCCCAACCGGGAACAGCCTGACCTGTGATCAGACTCGAGAAAACACCATGTTTAAACCGGAATTACTCTCTCCGGCCGGTACGCTGAAAAATATGCGTTACGCCTTTGCTTATGGCGCTGACGCAATTTATGCCGGCCAGCCTCGCTACAGCCTGCGTGTGCGCAATAACGAATTCAACCACCAGACGCTGGCGCAAGCCATCAATGAAGCCCATGCGCTGGGCAAGAAATTTTACGTGGTGGTGAACATTGCGCCGCATAACGCCAAACTGAAAACTTTCCTGCGCGACCTGCAGCCGGTGGTCGAAATGAATCCGGACGCGCTGATCATGTCCGACCCGGGGTTGATCATGCTGGTGCGGGAAAACTTCCCGCAGATGCCCATCCACCTGTCGGTACAGGCTAATGCAGTAAACTGGGCGACGGTGAAATTCTGGCAACAGATGGGACTAAGCCGGGTGATTCTGTCGCGCGAGCTGTCGCTGGAAGAAATTGAGGAAATCCGCACCCAGGTGCCGGACATGGAGCTGGAAATTTTCGTCCACGGCGCACTGTGCATGGCCTATTCCGGCCGCTGTCTGTTGTCGGGCTATATCAATAAGCGTGACCCGAATCAGGGCACCTGCACCAATGCCTGCCGCTGGGAATACAACGTGCAGGAAGGCAAAGAAGACACGGTGGGTAACATCGTGCACATCCATGAACCGATTGCGGTCACACAACTCGACGACACCCGACCGGAACCGACGCTGGGCATCGGCGCGCCTACCGACAAGGTCTTCATGCTGGAAGAGAAGCAGCGCCCGGGCGAATACATGAGCGCGTTTGAGGACGAGCACGGCACCTACATCATGAATTCGCGCGACCTGCGCGCCATTCAGCACGTAGAACGCCTGACTAACATGCAGGTTGCCTCGCTGAAAATCGAAGGCCGCACCAAGTCGTTCTACTACTGTGCCCGCACCGCGCAGGTGTATCGCCGCGCCATCGACGATGCCGCTGCCGGCAAACCGTTCGACCCGACGCTGCTGCAAACGTTGGAAGGCTTGGCGCACCGCGGCTATACCGAGGGTTTCCTGCGTCGCCATGTCCACGAGGATTACCAGAATTACGACTACGGTTACTCGGTATCGGACCAGCAACAGTTTGTCGGGGAATTTACCGGCGAGCGCCGCGACGGACTGGCGGAAGTGGCGGTCAAGAACAAGTTCTCCCGCGGCGACAGCGTGGAAATGATGACGCCGGGCGGCAACATCCGGTTCACTATCGATACCCTGCTCAACAAAAAAGGTCAGGCTGTCGATGTCGCGCCGGGCGACGGCCATACCGTGTATCTGCCGGTGCCGGATGACGTTGCGCTGGAATACGCGTTATTACTGCGTAATCTTCCGGGGACCAACACCCGTAATCCACATGCAAAATAACAAAAAGGTGACAAAATCGTGCCAATTGTGACTTTTTTTAGAATCAGATCACATCAATGGCATCACTAACTGGTTACTATTGCAGCGCTGAGAAAATAGAAAACGAAAAATAAGCGTAGTAATGCTACTAGGAACCACCTCCTTGGCCAGCTCAATCTCCCTTGAGCTGGCTTTTTCTTTTCGGGTTATTCCCGCTTCAGGCGTGGGCTATTCACCAGATAGAGCGTGATCACCAAAATCAGGATCGCCCCGGCATAGGTGAAGGTATCCGCCGGGTTTTTATGATCGACGATAATCAGCCGCACGATGGCGGTAATACCGATGTAGATAAAATAGCGCAGCGGGAAGTGATAACCGGACAGAAAATACTTCACGATCAGCGCCAGAAATTCAAAATAGAGAAAGTAAATCACCAGGCTTTCGATCAGCATATACGACGATTCTTTTTCATTGCTGACCAGCAGCACCGTCGCTAAATGCCAGGTTTCCTTGCCCAGAAAAATCACCAGAATCACCGCCAGCATCAACAGGCCGAAATTGAGTATAGTCTGTAACCCTTTGGCAATCATGACTGCGCGCGCTGAACCCGCCATGAGCATCTCCCCAACAATATTATTCAGAGAAAAAATACGACTCAGAAAAAAATCTCCTAAAATCCGGTAAGCGTTAACCCTGCCACACGGGCAATAATCTGACGCAGATCACAAAATTACCGGGTCATGAACGGGCTGTCTATGCAATATTTTTACCCATTCGCCAATTTATCCGCGAAGTTACGCCGGTGATGAGCAAGCGCCGCCCAATATCAACCTGTATGCATGGCATATGACATGCGCTATACCGCCGTGAGGTCACGCAACCACATGAACAATCCGCTTTCCGTTTGTGCCGAAATGGTTTTCCCTGAACTCCCCTTCATCGAACGTGTCAGGCATATTCATGCGTTGGGCTTCGGTGTTGAAATGTGGAGTTGGGAGCACAAAGACATCGACGCACTGGCCGCCACCGGCGCTCGCTTTACCTCCATGTCCGGTTTTCTGGCCGGCAACCTGACCGACAGCGAAGGGATCCGTATGCTATTAAAAACCGCACGGGCCTCGCTGGTCACCGCCGACAAGTTGGATTGCCTGAATCTGAATCTTACCGGTAGCGCGCTGGATGCCGGCGGATTGCCGGTCACGCCGGTCGGTACCCTCACCGGCAGTATGTGGTTAAACGCCGCCAACGCATTGCATGACATTGCCCAACTGGGTGAACAATATGGCCGCGTCTTTACGCTGGAAAACCTCAATGTGGCTGTCGACCACCCAGGAACGCCGTTTGCCAAAGCCAGCGAAACGTTCGCGCTGGTGTTCGCCGTCAATAGCCCTTACCTGAAGATGAATCTCGACCTCTACCACGCACAAATTGGCGAAGGCAATCTCACCGAGCTGATTCGCCGCTGTCACCCTTTCATCGGGGAAATTCAGGTAGCCGACGTACCGGGCCGTCACCAGCCGGGAACCGGCGAGATCAATTACCGGCACATCGCCAGAACATTGCGCGACGTGGATTACCGTGGGCCGATTGCACTGGAAGGCTGGGCATTGGGAGACGACGCAGCGGCGCTGGCGCAGTTTCGGGCGCATTTCACGCTGGACTGAGTTGAACGCAGCTTGCGGGGCCCGACAAGGGGAGGCCAAAGATGGGTCGGGTAATAAAGCCAACACACCTGCAACGTGCAGTATGCCGGGTATATCTCCTGTGACACACGGTTTCCTGTGATAAATCTCGCATTTCCAAAACGAACCCAGAGAGTTCGTTAAAGTAATCGATTACTTTATACCTGAAGATATTTTGTAATCGATTACTTTTTAAAAGGCTGGAGAGTATGAATTCTTCAATCATGAGTACCGAACTAAAAACATCACCGCATAAATGGCTCGTTCCCCGGCTGTCGTTGATGATGTTTATGCAATTTTTTATCTGGGGAAGTTGGTCGGTCACGCTGGGGCTGGTGATGACGCAGCACAACATGTCCTCGCTGATTGGGGATGCCTTCTCAGCCGGGCCTATCGCGTCCATCTTGTCCCCTTTTGTGCTCGGCATGTTGGTCGACCGCTTTTTCCCTTCGCAGAAAGTGATGGCGGTGATGCATCTGGCCGGCGCGGTAATCCTGTGGTGTGTTCCGCAGGCGCTGGCCAGTGAAAACGGCGCACAGCTGATCGCATTACTGTTCGCCTATACCTTGTGTTACATGCCGACGCTGGCGCTGACCAACAACATTGCCTTCCACAGTCTGGCCAGTGCGGAAAAAACCTTTCCGGTGGTCCGCGTGTTCGGCACAATAGGCTGGATTGTCGCCGGCGTCTTTATCGGCGTCACCGGTATGGCCGCCAGCGTGATGATTTTCCAGCTTGCCGCGGTGTGCTCTGTGATTCTGGCCGCCTATAGCCTGACGCTCCCCCACACGCCGGCACCGGCTAAAGGCCAGCCGCTGGCGTTGCGCGATCTGTTTTGCGCCGACGCCTTCGCCCTGCTGAAGAAAAGCCATTTTCTGATTTTTGCCGTCTGCGCCACCCTGATTTCCATTCCACTGGGCACGTACTACGCCTACACCGCGTCATTCCTTGCGGATCTCGGCGTGAAAGACGTCAGCACGGCGATGTCGTTCGGCCAGATGTCGGAAATCTTTTTCATGCTGATTATTCCGCTGCTGTTCCGCCGCCTGGGCATTAAATACATGCTGCTGATCGGTATGCTGGCGTGGTTCCTCCGCTATGCGCTGTTTGCCCTTGGCGTCAGCGAGAGTGGGCGCGGGTTGTTGTATCTCGGCATTCTGCTGCATGGCATTTGCTACGATTTTTTCTTTGTCATCGGGTTCATCTATACCGATCGCGTCGCCGGCGACAAGGTCAAAGGCCAGGCGCAAAGCCTGATCGTCATGTTTACCTACGGCATCGGCATGTTGCTCGGCTCGCAAATCTCCGGTGCGCTGTATAACCGGCTGCTCGGCCAGACCACGCCGCCCGAGGTACATAACTGGGTTACTTTCTGGTGGATCCCGGCCGTGATGGCCGCCGTCATCGCGTTTATTTTCCTTATTTCCTTTAAATATCAAGAGCAAGACAACCGTTAAGCCATTACATTGGGAGGCAGAATGCAAACAATAAAAGGGCCGGGGTTATTTCTCGCGCAGTATATTGGCGAACAGGCGCCCTTTAACTCACTGGAAGGGCTGGCCGGCTGGGCGGCCGGCCTCGGTTTCAAGGCGCTCCAGATCCCCTGTAATCACCCGCATCTGTTTGATCTGGAAACCGCGGCCCACAGCCAAACCTATTGCGACGACGTGGCCGGGCGTCTGGCGGAATACGGGCTGGTGATTAGCGAGCTTTCCACTCATCTTGAAGGCCAGTTGATTGCCGTCCACCCGGCTTACGACCACGCCTTTAACGATTTCGCCCCGCCCGCGGTTCGCCACCACCACGAGGAGCGGCAACAATGGGCGGTCAATGCCTTAAAAAACGCGGCCGCCGCGTCGGAAAAATTGGGATTACGCGCCCATGCCACCTTCTCCGGCGCGCTGGCCTGGCCCTATTTCTACCCGTGGCCGCCGCGCAAGGAAGCGTTAATCAAAGAAGCGTTTGACGAGCTGGCCCGGCGCTGGCGCCCGATTCTGGACGTTTTTGATCACCACGGCGTTGACGTCTGTTACGAATTACACCCGTCGGAAGACCTGCACGATGGCGTCAGTTTCGAGCGTTTTCTCCATGCGGTTGGCGACCACTCGCGTTGCCACGTGCTGTACGACCCGAGCCACATGCTGCTACAGCAGATGGATTACCTCGCTTTTATCGATATTTATCACGACAGAATCCGGGCCTTTCATGTGAAAGACGCCGAATTTACCCCTAATGGAAAAAGCGGTGTTTACGGTGGGTATCAGCCCTGGACAGAACGCGCCGGGCGCTTCCGCTCACCGGGAGACGGCCAAATAGATTTCAAAGCTATTTTCAGCAAGCTGGCGCAATACGACTACCCAGGCTGGGCGGTGCTGGAATGGGAGTGCTGCCTGAAAGAGGCCGAAACCGGTGCGCGGGAAGGGGCTGAATTCATCCGCCGTCACATCATTCCTGTGGCCGGCAAAGCGTTTGATGACTTTGCCGCCACCACCAACGACCGCCAGACCATCAGGAACATGCTGGGGCTGAAAGGAGAAAACGCGTCATGATCAATGTCGGTATTATCGGTTCAGGTTTCATCGGGCCTGCACATATCGAAGCTATCCGCCGTCTGGGGTTTGTCAATGTGGTGGCGTTATGCGACGGCACCCTCGAACTGGCGCAGGAAAAAGCCCGTCAGTTGGCTATCCCCCACGCCTATGGCGATGTTGACGCGCTACTGAACCATCCCGGTCTGGATGTGGTGCACAACTGCACGCCCAATCACCTTCATGCCGCCATCAACCGCAAAGCGATGCTGGCGGGTAAACACATTTTTTCCGAAAAACCACTCTGTATGACCAGTGAGGAAGCCCGCGAGCTGGTTGCGCTGGCTGAGGAAAAAGGCATCGTTCATGGCGTCAGCTTTGTTTACCGCCATTTCGCGATGGTGCAGCAGGCAGCCAGCATGATCCGCCAGCAGGCGCTGGGCCGTCTGTTTGCCGCACACGGCAGTTACCTGCAAGACTGGATGCTCTACGAAACCGACTATAACTGGCGCGTCGATGCCGATAAAGGCGGCTTGTCGCGTACCGTCGCCGATATCGGCTCCCACTGGTGCGACACGCTACAGTTCGTCACCGGCCGCAAAATCGTTGAAGTGATGGCGGACCTCTCCACCGTCTACCCCACGCGGAAGGCCAGCCGCCATGCGGCAACCACCTTCGGCGGTGCCGATGCCGCAACGGTGGAATATGAGGACAAGCCGGTGACGACCGAAGACTTCGCCGCCATTCTGCTGCGTTTTGACGATGGCAGCCGCGGCAGCCTGACGGTATCTCAGGTAAGCGCCGGCAGAAAGAACCGCCTGCACTTTGAAATCAATGGCGCTCAGGCGTCTCTGGCCTGGGATCAGGAATTGCCGCAAACTTTATGGATCGGACATCGGGACCGCCCCAACCAGCTCCTGAGCGATGATCCGGGATTAATGAATGCAGATGTGTCCGGCCAGGCCCATTTTCCCGGCGGCCACATCGAAGGCTGGCCCGATGCGTTTAAAAACATGATGCTGCGTTTTTATACCTATATTCGGGAAGGGAAACAGCCGCAGATCGACCCTTGTGAATTCGCCACGTTCCATGACGGCGCGACGATTATGTTTATCATTGATGCGATCATGCGCAGCCACCGGGAACAACGCTGGGTCGCCATACCGGCATAATCTTCGCCGGTTCGGTCAACCCGGCCGGACCGGCGATTTTTTCGAGAAAACAAGCGATTTTTTCGAGAAAACAAACTGTGGTAGCCTGTTTGCAGCGCTTATGTTCAGGAATGTTTTCCCATTATGTCGATTCAAAAAATCGCACGACTTGCCGGCGTTTCGGTGGCAACCGTATCGCGGGTGCTGAATAATCAGGACTCGGTCAAACCCCAAAATCGTGAACGCGTACTCAACGCCATCCAGCAAAGCAATTACCAACCCAATTTACTCGCCAGGCAATTACGCACGGCGAAAAGTCATATGCTGCTGGTTATGGTGTCCAATATCGCCAACCCCTTCTGCGCCGATGTGGTAAAAGGCATTGAATCCGAAGCGGAACAGAATGGATACCGCATTCTGTTATGTAATTCCGGTTCGGATACCGCGCGGGCAAAATCCAGCTTGTCGTTATTATCCGGGAAAATGGTCGATGGAGTGATTACCATGGATGCATTATCCCGCTTGCCGGAACTGACCACGATGATCGGCGATGCGCCCTGGGTACAGTGTGCCGAATACGCCGATGCGGCGGCGGTTTCCAGCGTCGGTATTGATGACCGGCTGGCCTCTCGTTTCGTGTTCGAACATCTGCTGCAAAATAATCGCCGACGTATTGCCATGATCAATCACGACCTTAATTATAAATATGCCCAACTGCGGGAACAGGGTTATCGTGAAATGATCGCCGAGCACACGCACTCTTATTCTTCGGTAATTTATGCCAGCGCGCTCAGTTACGAGGCAGGGAAAAAAGCGATGCTAGCGCTGCTGAATGAGGAAATACGACCCGATGCGGTATTTGCCGTCTCAGACACGCTGGCAGCCGGTGCGTTAAGAGCAATTGAAGACGCCGGATTGAAGGTAGCAAAAGATATTGCCGTGATTGGTTTTGACGGTACGGAATTAAGCTATATCACCTCACCGCAATTAAGTACTATCCAACAACCTTCACAGGAAATTGGTCGGCAGGCCGTAAAATTGCTGCTGCAAAGAATCGATGATCCTGATAGCCCGCCAGAAAAAAGAATCCTCGACTGGCAATTTATTTCCCGGGCATCCGGTTAAGGTATTGTGTTACACGATAATTTGCCGACGCGCTGAAAAGCACTAGCATTCTGGTTGATTAACGCTGGCGGTGGTACAGGCAGCCCATAATAGGCTGCCTGAGGCTGTTGACAAACAGCCGGGTTGTCTTGTGAACGGTGAAGTCTGCCTATTCAGTGAATGGTTTCGTGCGGGGTAAACGGTGTGGTTCCTCCGCTATTTCATCGCACGCACGACAAGGAGAGGTGCAAGCGCCACCTCTCCTTGACCACTGGCTGGTGGCTAAACTGCGGCGCTACGCGCTACCTTCGGCGTTCGACTTCGCGGTTCGGGCCGCCCGTGACGTGTTCCCAACACGGCACGGGCTTTCGCGACGTCCTGTCGCTCACCCGGCGAAGTCGCCCACCTCAGCGCAGTTTTTGACGCCGGAAAGATGCTTCATCCTGTAGTTAATGCGTTTGTCAGCAGTCTGAGGCAGCCCATAATAGGCTGCCTGTAGCCGTCTTATGTCATCTTAGCGATTGACGTTTTTTAACAGAAACTTCCTGGCTGTAGTGATAATAGCGTAAGGGTCTTTCGCGGCATCGTGTTCGACGATAAACCAGACTTTCCCTGCTTTTTCTGCCGCTGGGAATATTTCATCCCAGGTCAGAATGCCTTCCCCGGCCGGCGCAAAATTCATTTCATCATCACGAATACCAATCGGTGCGTGATCCTTGGCATGAACGGCAAATACCCGTCCTTTATATTTTTTCAGCAGACGCGCCGGGTCCTGGCCCCCGCGCGTCACCCAGGCCATATCCAGTTCGATCGCCAGATTAGGGGCATGATCAAAAAGAATTTCCAGCGCTGTTTTGCCGTTATATTTTTTCATCTCAAAATCATGATTATGATACCCGAGCGTCATCCCCTGCTTTTTAAGATAGCGGGCCAGATTATCCAGCTCCTGCGCCATTTCTTTCCATGCCTGCGCGCTGTCCGGACGGTCTTCCGGATTAAGCCAGGGAACAATCAGCACACGGTTACCGATCGCATGGTTAAATGCGACAATACTCTGACTGTCCTGGCGCAAATTAGCGAGCTGGACATGCGCCGATATCGCCTTCAGGTTATATTTCTCAAGCAGCGTTTTCATCTCATCGGACGACACATTATGGTCGCCAACCAATTCTACGGCATTAAAACCCGCCTTATTCGCCATCGCAAACTGCTCTTCCAGCGAACCGACATTACGCAACGTATACATTTGCAGGGCAATAGGCATATTCCCTTTTCCCGCTTCAAGATCCGCCCTGGCAAGTGATGGCAGGACATTTAAGGTAAACAACGCGATAAGTAACGATAAACGCCAAAATCGTTTCAGGTACATGAGATTCTCCACAGATAGATGTTCCTTGCTTTTTTTTATTCCGTCTCGATTACTTCATGTCGGCCAGACATCATGTTCCGGCAGGAACCGTAGGGTTTTTCATAAAAAGTAATCGATTACTTTTTATGTTAATCAGAAAGAAAAATTTCATCAACAAGGTATTATCAATTAGCTGTCTGCGTCACAAAAACAGAAAAGCAGGCGTATCGACATACCCGCATCGCCGTTAATACTCTTTCGATGTTATTCAGAATAAGACGGTATCTATCGCCATACTTTTTTATCTGGCCGCAATAACATGCTCTTTTCAGCCGATGTGTATTTCAGCCGATACGCATTTCTTTTTACGACCATCGCACTCTCAAGAAGGGTTCCTGAGCATGGCGTGTTCGTTGCCGACGGCTCTGCCCGCCGCCGGCAATCCGTCAACGCGTCACCACCAGCGGTGAAAATGGTGCACCGGGCCGATACCGTGGCCGACTTCCAGCGAATCCGCCTGTTCCAGCGCCCCTTGTAGATAGGCCCGCGCGGCGGACAGCGTATCCGGCCAGTTGTCATAACGCGGGCGTAACGCCGCCAGCGCCGCCGACAGCGTGCAGCCAGTACCGTGCGTATGCCGGGTATTGATGCGCGGCGCGCTTAACCTCACCGGCTCCGCATCCGGCATGAATAGCCAGTCCGGACTTTCGCTGTCGCTTAGATGGCCGCCTTTCATCAGCACCGCCCGGCACCCCATCGCCAGTAATGCGTCCCCCTGCCGGCGCATACCCCGCTCATCGTCGGCGGGCGAGCACTGCAACAGCGCCGCCGCCTCCGGCAGATTGGGGGTGATCAGCGACACCCGCGGCAACAGTAGCTGGCGTACCGCCTCTACCGCTTCCGGCGCCAGCAACGGATCGCCGCTTTTCGCCAGCATCACCGTGTCCAGCACCACATACGGCAACGAATAGCGCTGTAGCCTGTCCGCCACCGCTTCCACAATATCCGTCTGCGCTAACATGCCGATTTTGGCGCTATCAATGCGTACATCACTCAGCACTGAATCCAGTTGGGCGGCGACAAACGTCGGTTCAATGCGATAAACCGACTGCACGCCGCGTGTATTCTGCGCCACCAGCGCGGTGATGACGCTGGTGCCATAAGCGCCCAACGCCGAGAAGGTTTTAAGGTCGGCCTGAATACCGGCGCCGCCGCTCGGGTCGGTGCCGGCGATGGTCAGCGCGTTGATGCGTTTCATATCAGCGCCTCCCGGTTCAGGGTATAGAGCGCATCCAGAAACGCGGGGATGAAGCTACCCGGTCCCCGCGCCTGCGCCGCAGCCTGTCGCCCGCAGCGGGCCATCACCGCACACGCGGCGGCGACATGACTGAGGCGGTCCCCTTCCAGCGCACAGAAACCGGCTACCACCGCCGACAACGCGCACCCGGTGCCGACCACCCGCGTCATCAGCGGATCGCCGCCGGGCACGGCCAGCACCCGCTCGCCGTCGGTCACGTAATCCACCTCGCCGGTTACCGCCACGCAGGTGGCCCAACGGCGCGCCAGCGCAATAGCGCAAGGCAGCGCCGCCAACACATCGTTACCGCTATCCACACCGCGCCCGGCCGAACGTTCGCCCGCCAGCGCCATCACTTCCGAAGCGTTACCACGGATCGCGGCCGGCTGCATCGCCAGTAACTCAAACGCAAATTCGGTACGAAAACGCAGGCTGCCCACGGCTACCGGGTCCAGCACCCACGGCGTACCGGTCTCGATGGCGCTTGCCGCCGCCGCGCGCATCGCCTGGGCACGGTCGGTTTCAAGCGTACCCAGATTAATCAGTAGCCCGTCAGCCAGCGCACTGAACTGCGCCGCTTCACCGACATCCACCACCATGGCAGGCGAGGCACCCAGCGCCAAAAGCACATTGGCGGTAAACCCCTGCACCACCTCATTGGTCAGGCAGTGCACCAGCGGTGCGCGCAAACGGAAAGCGTCAAGGGAATCCGCGACGGACGCGGCAGGGAAAAGTACAGGTCGAGTGTTCATAAACCTCCCAACCGGCGTGAAAGAAGGCGGTACCGGTGGGATACCGTGACTTCCCTACGCTGGCATTATCCAGATCAGGTAATACGGGTTTTTCTCAGCCTTCACGCAGAAGGGCACCCCGAGTCAACGAACGCCATTATTGGAAGTATTGGACAAAAAGGTCAACAGCAGAAAAAACGTGGGTAGTCGCTACCAACGTTCAAAGAAATGAATTCACCAACTTATCGCTGAAATAACATTAGAAAAACATATGAATTCAATTAAGAGATTTCTTCTTGAAAAGAAGAAAAGACCATTATTCGAATATATTCCAGCCATAATTGGAATACCCGATGGTTGTCACTACAATTAGCCTCTGCGTTAACCAGAGCCGTTGCCGGATTAAGCCTCGTGGGCAACAGGCAACTATACCCGTCATACTTCAAGTTGCAGGTGTGTTGGCTGCGTTCGTTCACCCGAATCACTTACCTGAGTAAGCTCATCGGGATTCTCTCTCTTGCCGCCTTCCTGCAACTCGAATTATTTTGGGTATAAAATAACTATCCATACCACGGATTATAACATCCCCCACCAGACACAAGGAGTGAACAAAATTTGCACAACGCGAAATTGGTGTTTATATTGATTATTTAGCAATCGGGTAAGGTGATAATAGCGTCATTGATATCCACGACGCTGAAATATTCATCCTCTTATCATATAAGATAAAATTAAGAGTAACAAAGCACATACTGATTTCCGGTATGTTAGCGATGTCTTCCCTCTGGCTAAAATGCTGCCCCTCTCTTTTCTGGCGGCAGGGCGACAGTGCTTTTCTTATTATGGTTAATTCAAAATACTTATGTATCCTCTTATTAAATTCAGGAGCCCTGTATGTTATCAAGAAATATTTTTTTAGCCATGATTTTAGGAATAACCTCATTTACTGTTTTCGCAAATAGCCCGGTAACGGGAAAGACACTCAATATCGCCGTATCGCCGGCCTCTCCCCCCATGCTATTCAAAACTGCGGATGGAAAACTACAAGGGATCGATCTGGAACTGTTCTCGTCATATTGTCAGGAAAGAAAGTGCAAACTCAAAATAACGGAGTACTCATGGGACGGTATGCTGGGCGCGGTGGCTAGCGGCCAGGCGGATGTGGCCTTCTCCGGCATATCAATAACGGATAAGCGTAAGAAAGTCATGGATTTTTCATCTCCATATTACGTTAATTCATTTAACCTGGTCAGTTTGGACAGTCATAAAATAGATTTGAGCGATCTGAGCAAGTTAAAAAATTATTCCGTCGGATTTCCCCGCGGCATGGCGTATGCCGACCTCATCAAAACCGATCTCGAACCCAAAGGGTATTACTCATTAAGCAACGTAAAGCTTTATCCCTCTTATAATGAAACCATTACTGACTTGAAAAATGGGAATCTAGACCTGGCCTTCATCGAAGACCCGGTTTATTTTGACTATAAAAACAAACAAAAAATGCCGATTGAAAGCCGTTACGTATTTAAGAATGTCGATCATCTGGGGTTTGCCTTTAAAAAAGGCTCACCAGCGCGGGATGATTTTAACGCCTGGCTCAATGAGCAGGGCGAAGAAAAAATAGCGGGCATCGTAGATAAATGGATGAAATAGCAGCATATGTCATCGCAAGATATCATAAATGCAGGCTATTTTTTGCTTGAGGGCATCGCAAACACGTTAATGGTGACATTAACGTGTTTTACCTCAGCATTGGTTATCGGGCTGACAGTCGCCGTTTTACGGCGACTGGTTTTTCCATTCATAAAGAAAACGCTGGATTTCCTGGTTTTCATTTTTCGCGGCATCCCGGTGTTAATCGCCGTCTTTCTGGTCTATTTTGGTCTGCCGGCAACCGGCCTGAGTATTTCTCCACTGCTGGCCATGAATATTAGCATTGGATTAATCAGCGGCGGTTATCTTGCCGAAGTATTCCGCGGCGCGCTTCAACTGGTTGAGCCTTCAGAAATTACAGCAGCTAAAGCCGCCGGTTTAAGTAAACTACAAATTATAAGATATATCGAAGTTCCTCAAATGTTCCGCTTTTCTGTACCTGGAATATTAAACGAATTCTCATCGGTATTAAAATCTTCGCCGTTTGCCTATACTGTAGGTATTTCCGAAATCACCAAACAAGCCATGTCCCTGACCGCGACCACGATGAATGGGTTGGTGATTTATACTCTCGCAGGAATATTATATTTCCTCATTTACAAGCTATCTATTCTCGCAGCAAAACAGCTTGAAATAAAATTCAAGATGACAAGCGATGAATTAGAAAAAATCAAGGTGAAAATGTATGGCATTGATAGAATTAAGTGAGGTCAGTAAAACGTTCAGCAATAAAAAGGTGCTGGATAGCATCAGTTTAAAGATTGAGTACGGAGAGATAAAAGTCGTTATGGGTCCGTCTGGGTGCGGCAAGACCACCCTGTTACGTTGCCTGGCCCAACTTGAAAAACCAGACTCAGGGAATATATTTTTCCATGGCATAGATGTTAATAATAAAAAATTCAATATTCTTGAGTTCCGGAAAAAAGTGGGTTTTGTTTTCCAGAATTACGCGTTGTATCGTCACCTTAATGTTATGGACAATATTACTCTGGCTCTTCGCAAGGTCTTTAATATCCCTCATAACGAGGCCAGGCGTAAGGCTTTATCCGAACTGGAAAAGCTGGATATGGCTGAACACAGCATGAAATATCCTTCACAGCTCTCTGGTGGGCAGCAGCAGCGCGTTGCACTGATTCGCGCGCTGGTTACAGACCCGGAAATCATTGTGTTCGATGAGCCCACATCGGCCCTTGACCCACTGATGACGCGTGAAGTGGGGTTACTCATAAAACAGCTTAACGGGCGAAAAGTGACCATATTATGTGTGACTCATGACATACGTCTTGCTAAACAACTGTGTGACCGCGTGACATTCTTAAATGATGGCAGGCTCCGTGCCGAAGGGTCGTTTTCCGTGCTCTCCTCGCTTGAGGCCGATCCGGATATCCATGGTTTTTTTGGAGATCAATAATATGTTCGATGGATGGAATAATTTTTATCATGATTTGATGGAGCAACTCCCGTTGGTGCTTAACGGAATTGTTGGGACATTTAAACTTGCGGCAATTGTCTCCTTATCAGGTTTTTTATGGGGTATTGTTATTTTTTTTCTCAGTATCAGCAGTCAACCGGCGATTAAACATCTGACCAAGATATATATGGACTTCTTCATAGGCACACCATTAATTCTTATTTTATTTGTTATTTATTATGGCTTGCCGCAGACGGGTATCCATTTGTCGCCTTTCACGGTGGCAGTCAGCGGTTTTACACTTAATGTCGGAGCCTATAATGCAGCCTATATGACCACAGCCTACAACGCCCTGAACAAACACGAGACTGAAGCTGCCGTCGTCCAAGGATTCAGCAACTGGCAGATTTTCCGTTTAATAATATTACCGCAGGTGCTCATCACCTCAGTACCTGCGCTGACTAACCAAGTCATCAATAATATTAAGGACAGCACCATTGCTTTCCTTATCCAGTACACTGAATTTTTTTCCCGCATCCAGGAAGTCGCTTCAACGAACTTTGAATTTTTCAATGCCTATCTATTTGCCGCGTTGATTTATCTGGTATTCATTACTTTTATCGTCATTCTATCCAGAGTCATTGAACGCAAACTGGGTATCGCGGAATAAACCGGTGCCTGGTCCGTTACGGCGCCCGGTGAAACACCGCTTCGATGTTGTAGCCATCCGGGTCACGGACAAAGGCGGCATAGTAATCAGGGTGATATTGCGTACGCACGCCGGGCTGGCCGTTATCCACCCCGCCCGCCGCTACCGCCGCAGCAAAAAACGCATCCACTTCCGCTCTCGATTCGGCGCTGAAAGCAAAATGCGCCGGTGGGTGTGATGGCACCTCACCCTGAAAAATCCAGAATTCGCCGCCCGGATCGGAAGACAGGCCGTATCCCATCAACACGCCGAAGCTCACGGCGAATTTCATGTCCTTAACCTGTTCGAACCCTAATGGCTTTAACGCCTGCTCATAAAACCGCCGACTGCGACTCAGATCAGACACCGGAATACTTAAATGATCCAGCATGTTCCCTCCTTCTGGCGATTGAATTCTGTGGTTTTCCACTCCGGTTCGCATCACGTTCGCGCAGTGGAATGACCAACATAATCGCGTTGGCGGCGGGAAAAGATGATCCAGATCTATAAGATAACGCTTATTTATTCATTAAAAGTGATTTTTTATTAAATCACATCGGTGTAACGTCCCTGTCTTCCAGCGCCAGTAAGGCAAATGTAGCCAGCCAGTGACCACCGCTATAGTGGCTCCCCACCACATGGTCCACGCTGGCTGCCAGATGCCGTTCAGCCGCCGCCAGCAAAACCGGCCGGGCAGGATGCGTGGGCGGTAATTGCTGCGCGATCTGCCGCATACACCAAGCACGGCTGAGGTTCAGGCCGTCCAGATGCGCGATTTTCGGGTCAGCCCGATCGCTGACTTGTGCCGGATTAACCAGCACTGATACCGCAGCAAGACTCGGCAAGAAACCATCGAACCAGGCAGGAAACGCGCTTCCCGACACCTTGCTCATCAGCAACGCCTCCGTCAGCGCACCGGAGAGGAAATCGTCCCCCGCCGGTTCATAATGTGCCGGATAAGCACCGTCGCGCCCGAAATATCCGTGCGCCGCCGGAACAATTGCATTTTCCAGCTCGCTGTCGCCGACTGTACGCGCATAATCAATCGACAAACCAAGCGCAAACGCGGTGTTAAAATGGGTGCCGACCCGGATGGGATAAGTCAGCTTGTCCAGATAACCAAGCAGCCGCCGGCGAATCTCCTGTGTCAGCGGTTGCAAGCATCCCAACCAACGGGCCGCCGCCGGATGCGACGACTGCGCCAACTCACCGGTCAATGCCAGCAGCCAGCCATAACCATAAGGTCGCTCAAACGACGCCCGCATCGGCGCCTGGAAATAAGCCAGCTCGCGCGCCATATTTTCCGGGGTGAAATGGTCATCGAATAACCGGGTTATATCGTCATAACACGGCAGCATCGGAAACCGACGGATACAGCGCAACAGGAGCCAGTAACCATGTACCGCCGAATGCCAATCGAAGCAGCCATAAAATACCGGATGCAGTTCGCGTGGCGTCAGCGCATCGCCATCGCCGTTCAGCAGGTGCATGATATGGTTGGGATATTCTTGACGAAGATAGGTAAGCGGCATACGCGCAAAGGCGTCCGCCAGAGTGAGGGTCAGTTGCATATTAACTCCTTGTCGCCCGGTGTCTGCGGCACAGCATCCACCGGGGTCATCATTATCGGAAGGCCAGGAAATACATCAGGAAAACGTTCACCGCCAGTAATGTCAGCGCCGTTGGGATCTGCACCTTGATCACCTGATACTTGTCTTTCAGCTCCAGCAACGCCGCCGGTACGATATTGAAATTGGCCGCCATCGGCGTCATCAGCGTGCCGCAATACCCGGCATACATACCAATCGCCATCAGGGGTGCCGGGTCGGCATGTTGCTGGATAATCAGGAACGGCAGCGCAATACCGGCACTCATGACCGGAAACGCAGCGAACGCATTCCCCATCACCATGGTAAATAGCGCCATACCGATACAGTAGATGACCACCAGCATGAAGCGATTATCCGGGTTTACAAACTGGCTAACGATGTGCTGCACGGCGTCGCCGGTTTTGGCCGCCACAAACACGCCGCCTAGCATCGCCAACATTTGCGGTAGGATAATCGCCCAGCCAATGGTATCGACCAGCCGTCGTGACTGGCGGATAGCGTGTAGCGGCGTACCCTTGGTCAGCCCCCAGCCGACCAAAATCGCCAGCACGCAGGCCGCGCACAACGCCGCCAGCGTCAGCTGTTTTTGATCCAGCAGATAGCTGCCCCCCACCGACACGCCTTTGAGAAACAGCGTGCCCAGCACCGTGATGAGCGGGATCAGCACCGCGGGTAGAAACAGCCAGTTTTTCAGCCGTTCGGACGACGCCCGGCGCTCACTCTCGGAGGACATCCGGTAGCGTCCCATCGCCACCTGACCGGTGCCGGCCAGCAAAGCCATGCCGATCACCATCACCCCGACGATCCGATAAGCCAGCGACTTACCGAAACTCTCAATCATCAGATCGCCAAACAGGAACACTGCGCCAAACAGAAACCAAAACAAGGCGGTGGTATAACGCTTCGGGTTGCCCTTGTCGCGCAACGTCATCGCCACCAGAAGCATCACGATCAGACCAATCAGGTAATACACCCGGTTGATAGTCAGTAAGGCGCTCATTTTGTCACCTCTTTGGTGGACTGCTGCTTCCAGGCTACGACGTCGCGGCGGATGCTGGCATCCAACCGGGTGAGACGAAACAGGTGGATTACCAGCGCCGACAGCGCGGTAGGAATCGCCCACAATCCAATATGCAACGGCTCGATACCACTGATGCCGTTCTCACGCAGAAAAGCATCAATCAGCAGCACCGCACCAAACGCGATGAAAATGTCTTCGCCGAAAAACACCGCGATGTTATCGCAGGCCGCGGCGTGCGCCTTGATCTTATCGCGAATGGATGGCGGCAAATCGCCGTACTGATTGAGCGCCGCTCCCTCTGCCATCGGCGCCAGTAAGGGGCGGACGGTCTGAGCGTGGCCGCCCAGCGACATCAGCCCCAGCGCCGCCGTGCCTTCTCGTACCAGAAAATAGACCATCAGAATGCGCGCCGACGTGGCGCTGGCGATGCGCGACACCCATGACTGCGCTCGCTCCTTCAGACCGTAATATTCCAGCAGGCCGATGACCGGCAGAATCAGAATAAAGGTGGCGAGCGAACGGCTGTTAAGAAACTTCTCGCCGAACGTTTCCAGCAGCAAGCCAAAATCCATCCCCACCGCCAGACCGGTGGTTAGCCCCGCCACCACCACAACCAGCAGCGGATTGAAACGCAACGCAAATCCGATAACGACTATCGGAATCCCGATCAACGGGACGATGCTCGTACTTTCCATAATTCACCCTTATGATTATTTTATGTGATGTGTGCTTGTTATTCTTTTCAGGAATATAATAGGTCGAAAAGTGTGTCAACGGCTTTGTGAAGACAGGGAAATGCAATTGTATTTCAATATGTTGAATATTCCCTTCAGACTGGAATTCAGTAATGGATTTTCAAGAAGTTAATACGACAAGGCAGGAATCAGAATAAGAAAAAATAATGCCGAATTGATGGGAATGCGTGAAAGGCAGACAACGGCTAAACGGTCTGCCCTCTCACGGCGGGGCGTATCACTCACCTCTCATGCGTTGTCGTATTGTCATAGCCCAGGCGGCCGATAAACGGCAAACGCAGCGCTGGCGGGTTGAAATCCAGCCCCAGGTTCGCCCCCAGAATGTTGACTTCAACCCCTTCTTCCACTCCCAGCGTCAGGCCCAGCACACCGAGCAGTGAAACCTGTACGCCTCTTCCCGACGGCGGCAATCCCACCGGGTGGGTTAACGAGCGAAAATCCTTACCGATGGCATTCGCCGGCAGGTCCAGTTTCAATTCCGGCACTTCCCGGCCGATATGCGCCATAAACGTATTGCTATTCGGGCCGGGCCAGGCGTGATAGGTGTGCGGCCAGGGGTAGCTGCTGATCGCCTCTTCTATTTTCGGGATCATGGCGGCGGCACTCGCCCCGCGATGTTCAACCAATAACCGCGGCGTTGAGCCGAACCAGAATCCGTCGGGCACGCTATAGTTACGGCGAATAACATCATCGCCGCCCCAGCCCATCACCTCGTAACGCTGAAAACGGGTTTCCCCCGCTTTTTTGATGATGATCCAGGGGTGAACCGCCACCAGCCCGCGCCAGCCGTAGGTAGGCGCGGTATAAACCTGCACAATCGCAATATTGCTCAGAGCCGCCGGATCCGGCGCGATACCGGCAGAGTCGCGCCGCGCCGTCCAAATACTCTGGCCTGAAACGTTCGCCTTATCCTCACGCCATGTGGCCTGCGCCAGGCTGCGCCCAAATGACAAAATCAACACACCGATAAAAACGATACCCACTACCTTGAGGTAACTCATCGCTTCGGTTTTCTCCTGAATATGCGGATAAGTTCAATGATAATTACGATAAAATAGTGCGCCGGGCAGCGATAACCAAGAGAAAGATCATGCATGAATACCGAGGCGGCGTTATCTGTCAGGCAAAGCCTGGTCATTAGCGCGGTTCACGCGCCGTGCCAATCGCGCCCGCCTGTCCGACACTTCATTCAGCGCTAAAATATTCGTAATATATCAAACAAAATAGTTTTCAGCGGATGCACTCTATATGCCTTACTCCATCGGCGAATTTGCCAGACTCTGCGGTATTAACGCCACGACGCTCAGGGCATGGCAGAGTCGCTACGGCCTGCTGAAACCGCTGCGTACCGATGGGGGACATCGTCTGTATAGCGACGCGGATGTCCAACAGGCGTTGAAAATTCTCGACTGGGTAAAAAAAGGGGTTCCCGTCAGCCAGATTAAACCGCTGCTGGAACGCCCAGAGACGCGACGCAGCAATAACTGGGCGACATTGCAGGAAACCATGCTCCAGCGTCTCAGAGAAGGCCGCATTGAATCGCTGCGCCAGCTTATCTACAACACCGGCCGCGAATACCCCCGGCCGGAAGTCGTCAATGAGGTGTTACGCCCGCTGCGACGCCACGTGTCGGCGAATATTCCCGCGATGATGACGCTGCGGGAGATACTCGACGGCCTCATTATTTCCTACACCTCGTTTTGTCTTGAAGGCGACCGGAAAGCGCCTGGAGACAACTATCTGATCGGCGGCTGGCAGTTGACCGACCCCTGTGAAATCTGGCTGGAAGCGCTGAAACGCACCGGGCAAGGCCATCGCATTCATGTGCTGCCGCTTTCCCCTGCCACGCCTGCGCCGGAAATTTTCCCGGACAGGCAATGGCTGCTGGTCACCAGTGGGAAACTCACGGCGGCACGCAAAAAACAAATCGAAAAGTGGCGCGAGCAGGTTGCCTCGCTGGAAATTATCTTATTGTAAACACCCGCAGTACGCTGCCTGAGCGCTGAATAAGCCTTGCCGGTCAACGCGCCGAGACTGAATTTCCTTTGCTGCCAGCCCGCCCCTCAACGCTCGCACCTCAACGCACGCATCGCCAGATACCACGCCCGGCAAACGCTGAACCACACCGCTATTTGCTATTTGCTATTTGCTATTCGCACCGACGCCGTCAATGCCGGTACACTTTTTCAAGCCGTATTATCGCCCCTCAAAGACCACACTAATCTCATGATTTTAAAAAACTATACAAAATTACCCTCGAAAAACTTAGACAAAAAACAAAGTTTGTGTAAGTTTTAATTATACCGTTTTGATTCAGAATTGCCCGTTGCAAGGGTAACGCCCATGAGCACACTACGAACCGTATTCGACGACGTCGCCGGCTTTTATGCCGGGCTGGATACCCAGCCGCTGGAGAGACTGTCTGCGCTCTATCACCCAAACGCCCTGCTCGTCGATCCGTTTGGCCAGCATCAAGGGTTGCCCGCCATACAACGCTATTTCGCCCATTTACTGGAAAACACCGCGCAATGCTATTTCACCGTCGACGATCCCGTCTGCGATACCCATCGCTTTGCCATGAGCTGGACGATGCACTGGTCACATCCTCGTATTGCCGGCGGCAAGCCGTTGTCGCTGTCGGGATGCTCTATCGTCGAGGTGCAACAAACGCACATCACCCACCAGCGTGATTTCTACGATGCCGGTGAAATGATTTATGAACATCTGCCGGTGCTGGGGTGGGCGGTTCGCCACGTGAAAAGGAGGGTATGCGCATGATGACGGTGCTTATCACCGGCGCCAGCTCGGGCATTGGCGAAGGGCTGGCGAAATCCTGGGCCGACGAAGGCCATACCGTCATCGCCTGCGGCAGACATGCCGCACGGCTTGAAGCGCTGAGCCGGTACAGCCCGCATATCGTCATTCGCCAGTTTGATATGACGGATAGCCAGGCCTGCCGTAGCGCATTGGCCGACTGCCGCGTCGATCTGGCCGTGCTGTGCGCCGGAACCTGTGAATATATCGACCACGGCGTTATCGACCCGGAACGGGTATCCAGAGTCATCAACACCAATTTTATCGGCCCGATCAATTGTCTGGCGGCCTTGCAGGCGCAACTGGCGCCTGGCAGCCGCGTCGTGCTGGTCAGTTCCATGGCTCACTGGCTGCCCTTCCCACGCGCAGAGGCTTACGGCGCATCGAAAGCCGCGCTGAGCTGGTTTGCCGACAGCCTGCGGCTCGACTGGGAGCCCAAAGGCATTGCCGTCACCGTCGTTTCGCCGGGCTTCGTCGATACCCCGCTTACCCGTAACAACGACTTTGCGATGCCGGGCATCGTCACCGTAGAACAGGCGGTGGCGGCGATACGGCGCGGCATCACGGCGGGCAAATCACATATCGCCTTTCCAGCCGGATTCGGCGCACTGTTGCGACTGCTGTCGTGGCTTCCCGGTATCGCTCAACGCGCACTCCTGCGCAGGATGGTAAGACCATGAAAATCGCTATTATCGGTAGTGGCATTGCCGGGTTGACTTGCGCGTGGCGGCTTGCAGGGCACCATGACGTAATCATGCTGGAAGCCGCGGCTACGCCGGGCGGCCATACCGCTACGGTAGATATCACCACGCCTTCCGGCAGCTATGCCATCGATACCGGATTCATCGTCTATAACGATCGCACCTACCCACGCTTTATGGGGCTACTGAGCGAGCTGGGTATCCACGGGCAAAAAACGGAGATGAGTTTTTCGGTGCATAATCCGGCGAGCGGGCTCGAATATAACGGCCACTCGCTCCGTTCGCTGTTTGCGCAGCGCAGCAATCTGGTTAATCCCCGTTTTTGGGGGCTGCTGAAAGATATTGTCCGCTTTAATCGTCTGGCGAAACAGGCGGTTGCCCAACCGGTCGGCGATGATGAGACGTTACAGACCTTTTTGTCGCGCCACCGGTTTAGCGCTTTTTTCGCCCGCCACTATATTTTGCCTATGGGCGCGGCGATCTGGTCTTCCTCATTGCAGGAGATGCGCCGCTTCCCGCTCGCGCTGTTTTTGCGCTTTTTTGACCACCACGGCCTGCTGGACATCACGCAACGTCCGCAGTGGTATGTGGTGCCCGGCGGTTCACGGGAATACGTGCGCGCCTTGCTCACTCAGTTGGAAAATCGCTTCACGCTTTGCGTCAACACGCCCGTGAAAAAGGTGGTACGCCACGCTCAGGGGGCGGATATCCATCTGGCGGACAGCACTCTCAAAGTCGATCAGGTGATTTTCGCCTGCCACTCTTCGCAGGCGCTTGCCCTGCTGGATAACCCCAGCCGCGAAGAGACGGAGATTCTGGGCGATATCGGCTGGCAGCGTAACGAGGTGGTTCTGCATAGCGATAAACGCTGGCTACCGGTACGGCCTGGCGCCTGGGCCAGTTGGAACTATCGGCTGCATCGCGATGATCAAGCCAGCGCCTGCGTCACCTACAACATGAACATATTACAAGGGCTGCCCGAGGGGAGCCCCTTATTCTGCGTCACGCTCAATCCCGATACCCCTATCGATGAGCGTTATATCTGGCAGCGTTTTGTCTACGAACACCCTCTGTTTAACCCGAAAAGCTGGCGTGCGCAGTCACGGCGCGCACAGATTAACGGCCGGCGGCACAGCTGGTTTTGCGGGGCTTACTGGTACAACGGTTTTCACGAAGATGGGGTACGCAGCGCGCTGGATGTGGTCAAGGGAATTGCCGACTGGAGGAACAATGAATAACTGTCTCTATCGGGGCGTATTGCGTCACCGGCGCGTATCCCCCCGCGAACATCAGTTTAGCTATGACGTATTTATGGCTTACCTGGATCTTGACGATCTGGATAACCTGCCATCGCTGGGGATTCGCCGTAACCGCTTTGCCGCCGTCGCCTTTTACGACAGCGACTACCCGCTGGGCACGCCGCTGAAAGCAAACGTCCTCGACCGGCTGGCGACACTGACCGGCGAGCGCCCTGACGGCAAAGTGATGCTGTTAACGCAGTTGCGCTACCTGGGGTTTCATTTTAACCCGGTGAATTTTTACTACTGCTTTGATACCGACGAGACCCTGCGCTGGGTGCTGGCCGAAGTGCGCAATACGCCGTGGAATGAACGCCACTATTACGCGGTTAACGCTCAGGATACGCGACCTATCGCCAAGGCGTTCCACGTCTCGCCGTTCAACCCGATGAATATGGACTATCACTGGCGGTTTAATCGCCCCGACAAAACGTTGCATATGCACATCGAAAACCATCAGATGCACAGTGAAAACCATCAGGATGAAAAAGTGTTCGACGCCACACTGACGCTGTCGCGTAAGCCATTAACGCGCCTGCATCTGCGCCAAATGCAGCTCGGCATTCCATTGATGACCGTCAAAACCGTCGCGGCTATTTACTGGCAGGCGCTGTTACTGTGGCTCAAACGCGTTCCTATTTATCATCACCCCGCCGGCAGGAGTGAACGTTCATGACCGAGCCCGTTTTTGCGCTTGAACCCGATGTACCGCGCACGATTCGTTTTGCGCGTCGGCTGCTTTTTCGCCTGCTGGCAGGTTTACAACAGGGTTCGCTGACGGTTCGCGAAGGCGGCCAAACCTTCCATTTTGGCGATACCGCCGCGTCCCTGCGTGCCGAAGTCAGCATCCTTTCGCCTGACGTTTACCGACGCCTGCTGACCGGCGGCAGTCTCGCCGCGGCAGAGTCATGGATGGACGGCGAATGGGAAACCGATCAGTTAACCGCGTTATTGCACATCATGGCGGCCAACAGCCGGGTACTGAGCCGGCTGGAGTCCGGCTTCCGTTTATTGAGTCAACCGTTCGAGCGCCTGCGGCACTGGACAAGGCGCAATCACCGCCGGCAGGCGCGTGCCAACATTGCCGCCCATTACGATTTGGGTAATCAGTTTTACCAGTATTTTCTCGATGAGGCGTTGCTCTACTCCAGCGCGCTCTTTACCCCCGACACACCGGATCTCGCCGGCGCCCAGCAGGCGAAAATGCGGCGATTGTGTGACGAGCTGACACTCACGCCCGACGATCACCTGCTTGAAATCGGCACCGGCTGGGGCGCACTAGCGGAATTCGCCGCACGCCACTACGGCTGCCGGGTGACCACCACCACCCTGTCCCGCGAGCAGTATGATTATGCGCAGGCGCGTATTGCCCGCGCCGGCCTGCAAGAGCAGGTAACGGTGCTCTTGTGCGATTACCGCGACCTCACCGGCCAGTTCGACAAGCTGGTATCGGTAGAAATGATCGAAGCGGTCGGAAAAGCGTTTCTACCGCAGTTTTTCCAGACTTGCCAGGCACGCCTGCGCCCCGGCGGCAAAATGGCGATTCAGGCGATCACCATTCAGGATCAACGCTACCTCGACTACGGCAAAAGCGTCGATTTCATCCAACGTTATATTTTCCCGGGCGGCTTTTTGCCCAGCGTCACCGCCATCAGCGACCTGATGACGCGCCATACCGATTTTGTGCTGCGCAATCTGTTCGATATGGGCCCGCATTATGCCCAGACGCTGGCGCACTGGCGGCAGCGCTTCCTACATGCCTGGCCGGATATCGAACGGCTTGGGTTCGATACCCGTTTTCGCCGCATGTGGCTGTATTACTTTGGCTACTGCGAAGCCGGTTTTAACGCGCGCACCATCAGTGTGGTGCAATTGACCGCTGAGCGGGTGTGACATGCCGACGCGGCTGATGACGGGAAAGCGCAGAGGCAAATGAAGCGCCGGGTACGCTTGCTGGTCGGGCTTATCGCCGCTTTCACGTCGTTATTCACGGCATTACCGCAGGCTACGTCACGCTGTTTTTCAGTAAAGGGGCAACGTCATGAACAGTAAACCGGTAATCGGTATTAGCGGATGTCTGACCGGCTCGGCCATTCGGTTTGACGGCGGGCATAAACGTATGCGCTTCGTGATGGATGAACTGTCGCCGTGGGTCGCTTTCCAGCCGGTCTGCCCGGAGATGGCTATCGGCCTGCCCGTCCCTCGCCCGGCGTTACGCCTTATCCAGGCCGCCAATGGTGATATCCGTATGCGCATGAGCCATGCGCCGCAACAGGATATGACGGAAAAAATGAACGCTTTCGCCGACGATTATCTGCCTGGCGTCGGCCGCCTTGCCGGGTTTATCGTCTGCGCAAAATCGCCCAGTTGCGGCCTGGAGCGCGTGCGGCTGTACGATGAACAGGGTAATCGCGGCCGCAAAGAAGGCGTCGGGCTGTTTACCGCCGCCCTGCTGAAAACCTACCCGTGGCTTCCCGTTGAAGAGGATGGCCGCCTGCACGACCCGGTATTACGCGAAAACTTTGTGGAACGCCTGTTTGCGCTGCATGAACTGAACACACTGCGCGATAACGGATTAACCCGTCGAACCCTGCTGGCGTTTCATAGCCGCTACAAACTCCAGCTACTGGCGCACCATCAGGCCGGCTACCGTGAAATCGGCCCTTTCGTCGCCCGTCTTCACGA
Source organism: Dickeya sp. ws52 (assembly GCF_007210685.1). Taxonomy (NCBI): domain Bacteria; kingdom Pseudomonadati; phylum Pseudomonadota; class Gammaproteobacteria; order Enterobacterales; family Pectobacteriaceae; genus Dickeya; species Dickeya sp. ws52. The sequence goes on along the minus strand of NZ_SZVX01000006.1, from coordinate 144,090 downwards.
ATGGGACGATCTTGAGGCCTTTTTCATTGCTTATCGCCACAAACTGATGGCGATACTCAGGCAACCGGCCTCGCGTAAAAACCACACCAATGTGCTGATGCATATTCAGGGGTATTTCCGTAAACAGCTCAATAACCGCCAGCGGGCGGAACTGCGCGAGGTGATTATCGGCTACCGGGCAGGACGCCTGCCGATTCTTGCGCCGCTCACGCTGCTGAAGCACTATCTGGCGGAACACCCGGACGAGTACCTGCTGACGCAAAACTATTTTGACCCGTACCCCGAAGTTCTGGGGCTACGCTTAGCGGTGGCTTGATTATCACTCGAAAATGAGGCGCTGCCGCTGATGTCGCAAGACTCTGCAATCCATCCATTAACACCGTCAACAGCACCTGCAATTTGAAACATGACGGGTATATGATGTCGTGATCACTGCCAAAAAAGAGAACGTGCTATGCAACATATCATTGAGGGTTTCCTCAGCTTTCAAAAAGAGATATTTCCTCAACGTAAGGAACTCTTCCGCAGCCTGGCATCCAGCCAGAATCCTAAAGCGTTGTTCATTTCCTGCTCAGACAGCCGTCTGGTGCCGGAACTTATCACTCAGCAGGAACCCGGGCAGTTGTTTGTTATCCGCAATGCCGGCAATATCGTGCCCTCTTTCGGCCCGGAGCCCGGCGGGGTTTCCGCTACCATTGAATACGCGGTCGTCGCGCTGGGCGTGACCGATATCGTCATCTGTGGCCATTCCAACTGTGGGGCGATGAAAGCCATTGCTTCCTGCCAGTGCCTCGATCCGATGCCGGCAGTCGCGCACTGGTTACGTTATTCCGATGCGGCGAAAGCCGTCGTAGAGAAAAAATGCTGGGATAATGAAACCGATAAAGTCAACGCCATGGTGGAAGAGAACGTCATCGCCCAGTTGAACAACATCAAAACACATCCTTCCGTCGCCGTCGGGTTGCGTGATAACGCATTGCGCCTGCACGGCTGGGTATACGACATTGAAAGCGGAGCGATACGCGCGCTGGATAAAAACAGCAAAACGTTCGTCTCACTGGCTGAGAACCCACAGGTTTATTTCGAGTAATCCTTCCTGGTCAACATACGGCCCTGCCCTATCGGCGGCAGGGCCGTAAACGCGCACTACCAATAACCGTACGCTACCCTGAGCGGCCGTTCATGGCCGAACCGCACAGGCGTTACCTTTATCCATCATTGCGCCATCAGGCAGAGACATCCGCCAGCCACTGTTGTACTGAACGCGGCGTCAAACCCAGCAGTTTCTGCCCGCTTGTCGCCTGCTGGATAACACTGCCGGATGTACGCGCCTTAGCCTGATATCCGGCGACTACGCCGGCCGCAGCGTCTGCACCGATCCAGGGCAGCAACAACTCACCGAATGCTTCGGGGCTGATGCCCTCGAATTTTACCTCCCGGCCAAAATGCTGCGAAAAACCATTCGCCAGGTCGATACCGGTCAGACCGGGCAATGCCCCCACCCCGACCACGCCGGTGACCGATGCGTCGGTTAACAACCGCTCGGCCGCCTCGGCAATATCTAAATGGGAACTCCATGACACAGGGTAGTCAGCCCTCAACGGATAACGCAGAATCCCCTCGGACTTGACGGATTCGAGCACCATCGGCAGCAGAAGGTTTTCCAGATAAAGATGCGGCGCAATCACGGCAAAAGAGACGCCGGTCTTCGCCACTTCTCTGATGAGGGTCGCTACCGCACTGTCTGACTCTGCCGGCATCGCGTCCAGCGGTTCATCGGCAATATAGCCGCTGGTGGAAAGAACCACTCGCTTCGGTTTGGCCTGGGCTATCGCCTGGGCGAAGTTGTGTGCGTATTGAGTACGCTCGGCCTCTGAAGCCAGCGGCAGATGAAAGAATACCCCTTCGGCATCCCGATAAGCCGCCACCAGCGATGCGACCACAGCATTATCGACGGCAAGAGCGGGCCTATCTTTAACTGCCGCGGTGTTACGTACGGCAGCGACCGCGGGTTTACCTGAGCGGTGTAAACGATTGAATAACGGGGCGCCCTGAGCACCGGTAGCGCCATGGATCACAAAAGTCATCGAACATCCTCAATAGTGCAATTAATGGAGTTTTAATGGTGCTTTGATTAAACTGGTTACGTCAAATGCACTATTGGGAATATTTCACGATGAATGAAAAAAAAGTGCCGTGCTGTGGCGTCGCACGCTTTCTGGTCCTGCTGGACGGGCCGTGGGCTACGTTGATCATCCGTGAACTGCTGCCCGGCCCCAGGCGATTCACCGAATTACGCGATGCGCTTCCCGGTATTAGTGCGCATACCTTAACGCATCGGCTAAAACGCTTTGAACGTCATGGGCTGGTCACACGAACCGCGTACGCCGAAACGCCGCCTCGCGTTGTCTATGCACTCACCCCGCTGGGCGAAAGGCTGCGAGATGTTCTGGAAGCCATGCGGACATGGGGCGATCTGGTGCCTGATGAGGTGATCGCAGAAGAGGAGAGCGAGGGAGAAACAGACCGCCTCCGACATCAACAAGCGCCAACCTGCCCACTCAGCGGTATAAGCAAAAAAGGGCCATGAAGACGCTGAGCGAGCCGGCACCAGCTATCACACGGAACCGGCGTTTTCACGCCCCCTACATTTAGTCTAACCGCGCGAACACAGCGTGATGGACTGGCTGACGCGGGAATGGGCGACTAACCCGTGAGAAAATAGATACAGACACAGCGGCTGGATGACGACTGCTCATGAAGTGACCATTCAACCCCTTGTTTTTTTATGGTGCTGATACCTTTTCGCCTTTACCATACCGGTTGAGTGATAGATACCAATGGATTTAGTAACGTAACAATCGGATAGGATGCAAACATGTTTTCAAAACACTATGACGTCGAGGATAGCCATATCGATTTCCAGGGCGTGGTCGACGGTCTCTACTACCCGTTCTATATGGAATGGACGCGCCATGCGTTCATGAGAGAAGCGTTAGGCATTGATATTGAAGAAGAGTTTAAGCAAGGGAAAGTCTATATGGTGCTTGAATACTCCCTGCGCTTTCGTAAAAGCCTGCAAAAAGGCGATCGGTTAGAGGTTACCTGTCAGGTAGAAAAAAACGAAAAACGCAATCGCGTTAACTTCGTTCAACAGATAAAAGTTGACGGCATCACTTACGCAGAAGCCACATTTGTGGCGACTTGCCTGATCAATGGCCGCCCTTCCATGCCAGAAGCCGTGACCAATGCGCTAGCGCTGTAAAGCCGCATAGTACCTCCATGCCGCCGGAACGGGTGCATCGAGGTACAAACAGCCGAACCGGATGTCTCCCCGGTTAATTCTTGTCAGCGCGCCGGATGGCGAGCCATGACTATCCACGCCTCCCCCTTGATCATCACCGACCGCTCGCTAAGACCGTGGCTGAAACGCAGGCGGCCTGTTACCGGCGACGCGCGAGCGATACAGCTTCAAAGAAACCGGAATAAAGGTTCCGCTCCATGCAGCGAAGGGATGGATGTGCGGCGCGTACCTGGCGTCAGGCCGTGCAAAAGCCGGGGACGGCTATCTTCTGAAACAGGTGCGGCGTGGCTGAAACGGATGGCGGATAGGCCGAAACCTTCGCCATGAACTCGGGACGAGAGAAGGCATCGCGGAGCGTCTCAGTGGACTCCCACTCCACATAGTTCAGGAAGATCGGGCTATCGCCGATCGCCCGGTGCAGTTGGGTGGAAATGTAGCCCGGCTGCTTCGTCAGGATTCCGGCAGCCGCCGTAAAGGCATCCAGAAAGCCCGCTTCGTCGGCGGAACCGACCGTGAATATGTTGATGAGTACGATTGGCGCGGCCGAGATACCCAGTTGGCGCTCAAGCGGGAATTCATCGTCTAGCGGCTTGAATTTCTTTAAAACTTCCATGGTAGTACTCCCATCTATGGTGAAATCGAAACTGGGGTGATCGATGCGGTTAGCAGGCTTCAGAAGCCTGCTAACCGGAGAAGGTAATCAGTGCTCTCAAACCAGCATCGACTGCTGGGCGAAGATCCCCGCCATGGCGCCTTGCCATGCCGCCGTGGTGACCGAATGCATGGAGGGGTTGGCGAGGTCGCCCGCGGCGTAAATGCCGGGCATACTGGTTTCACGGTGCTCGTCGACCTTGAGGGCAATACCCTGGGGCGTATCGACCGTGGCGAGGCCCAGCGATTCGTGCAAGCGTGCAGACGGCTTGTTGCGCGGATGCGCGAACAGGATGTCGACCGCGACAGGGGGTGCGACATCGAGCCTGATGGTGGCGTTATGACTCACGTCATAGTCGATTTCGGTGATCCGTCCATCGATGACGGGAATGCCGCGGTGCGCCAGATCCACCCGGATATCGGCTGGAATGTCATGACCATCGGCAAAGACCGTCAGCGTGTCGGTCCAGTCGTGGTACAGCCTGACGTAGTTGTGCGACATTGGGCCGGACCAGATGAGGCCCCAATGCCGGCCGGCGACTTCAAAGCCGTCGCAATAGGGACAAGGCACGATGCTCGAACCCCAGCCTTCGGCAAAGCCCGGAACAGCGGGAATCTGGTCGGCGACGCCATAGCTCAGTATCAGGCGGCGCGCCTTGAGGCTTTCACCATCACTGGTGAGGACAGAGAAATCGTCGATGGCGCCGGAGACGCTCTCGGCCCGGGCACTCACCAGTTTGATCGTGGGATAGCGCGTCAGTTGCTGCCGAGCCTCGGTCAGGATGTCCTGCGGCAGCTTGTGGTCATGGCCGAGCACGCCATGCGAGCGATCCGCGAAGCGATTGCGCGGCAGGCCGGTATCGAGAACGGTGACCTTGCGGCGGGCACGGCCGAGTTGCAGCGCGGCGGCGAGGCCGGCGAAGCTGCCGCCGATGATGATAACGTCATTCATGGTAATGGGTTCCGTATTATTGATGGAAGGTGCTGGGCTTAGTGGTGGACTGTGCATGGGCGAAGCCGCTGGTGGGCAGCACGGCCAGCTTCAATAAGGATCGTCGTTTCATGGAAATCTCCTTGTTTAGTAGGCCGGCGCGTTATCGTCATGCGATACACGCCGCGAGCAGGGCTTCGGCATCGGCGAGTTACCATCACTGCGTTAACCAACAGGACAACGCTGCCTTCAATATCGCCGGGTAGGCCGTGGAAACGTGCTTGAAGAACATGTTGAAACCTACTCATTGGCACTCATCGGCTTGCACATTTTAGATACTATGCGGTATCATAATTAAGAAATTAAGATACTGTCAAGTACTGGAATTAACATGACCGAAAAAAAGCAGGGGCGGCGCGGCCGGCCCGCCAACGAGGCGCTCGGCCAAACGATAGTCGACGCCGCGAGCGAACTCTTTGTGGAACTGGGTTTTCAAGCGACGACAATGGACAAGGTCGCCCAACGGGCGAAGATATCCAAGCTAAGCATCTATCGGCACTTCGAGAACAAGGAGGCGCTGTTCAGCGCAGCCATCGCGGCTCACTGCCATCAATTTGCACCACTGACCCTTATTGAAAGCGTCGGCGGTTCGGCCGAAGATCAGCTCATCGCGGTGGGATCATCCCTGCTTCGCACGCTGTTGAGCCCGGAAGTCCGCAGTGTCGAAGCCATGATCATGGCCGACAAGACGAATCAAAAGTCGTTAAGCAAGCTCCATTACGAAGCCGGCGCCGCCTATGTCATCGCCCAGATCGAGGCCCTGTTGCGTCAGTTGCACGCGAAAGCGCTGCTGAACGTGCCTGATCCTCTCCGGTCCGCCCGCTTGTTTGGTGCGATTATCAAAGGATCCGACCTCCTGACAATCGCCCTGTTCGATGAGGCGAGAGTAGAGGGCGACAACGAAATCGAATCCTACTGCCGGTCGGCCGTCGAGATGTTCATCGCTGCCCACGGTGGCAACAATCACTCGGGCGGATAAGATAAGTAGCAGACGCATTGCCAATCGATGTGAGGCTAATGCGCTGCTATTGCATGAAAGACGTAGGTTTCAAGCGTAAAGATAATCTGGACATGTGCAAACTCGGTCACATGAGTCCACGGTGTATGACGGACGCCGATAATCAGGCCAGTCAAGGGCACTCATGGACAGAGAGAATGTGATGCTGTTGACACGCAACCCGTTGTTGGAGCTTGAACTCTCAGTTAGGGGCTGCCCCCTTCTGTCCGCTCTGTTTTTACCGTTATTTTTTCACAGTAAAAATGGCTGGAACAAAGTGGGAGTCGATAGCCGTCAGAAAACAAAAAATCGCCAGTAAATCCTATGATTTTGCTGGCGATTTTAGACGTTAGCGGATGTCAGTGGATGCTAAAAACTTATTCCCACTCGATCGTTGCCGGCGGCTTGCCCGAGACGTCGTACACCACGCGGGAAATGCCGTCGACTTCGTTGATAATGCGGTTGGAAACGCGACCAAGGAACTCATACGGCAGGTGCGCCCAGTGCGCAGTCATAAAGTCGATGGTTTCGACTGCACGCAGCGACACAACCCAATCGTATTTGCGGCCATCGCCCATCACGCCGACGGAGCGTACCGGCAGGAACACCGTGAACGCCTGGCTGACTTTATCGTACAGCTCTGCTTTGTGCAGTTCTTCAATGAAGATAGCATCGGCGCGACGCAGTAAATCACAATACTCTTTTTTCACTTCGCCCAGTACACGCACACCCAGACCCGGCCCTGGGAACGGATGACGATACAGCATGTTGTACGGCAGGCCCAATTCCAGACCAATCTTGCGCACTTCGTCTTTGAACAGCTCTTTCAGCGGCTCAACCAACCCCAGCGCCATGTCGTCCGGCAAACCGCCGACGTTATGGTGCGATTTGATGACGTGCGCTTTGCCGGTAGCGGAAGCGGCGGATTCGATCACGTCCGGGTAAATGGTGCCTTGCGCCAGCCATTTCACATCGGTCAGCTTGCCGGCTTCTTCATCAAATACCTCAACGAAGACGCGGCCGATGGTTTTACGCTTGGCTTCCGGGTCATCAATACCCGCCAGCGCCGACAGGAAACGGTTTTCCGCCTGAACATGTACGATGTTCAGGCCGAACTGGTCGCCGAACATCTCCATCACCTGCTCGGCTTCGTTCAGGCGCAGCAGACCGTTGTCCACAAACACACAGGTCAGGCGATCGCCAATGGCACGGTGCAACAGCAACGCCGTCACCGAAGAGTCGACCCCGCCGGACAGGCCAAGAATCACCTTATCCTTACCTATCTGCACGCGCATACGTTCAACCGCGTCGTCGATGATTTTGGCCGGGGTCCACAGTGCTTCACACTGGCAAATATCACGGACAAAACGTTCCAGCATACGCTGGCCCTGACGAGTGTGGGTCACTTCCGGGTGGAACTGCACGCCGTAGAAGCGTTTTTCTTCGTTCGCCATGATGGCGTACGGGCAAGTATCGGTACTGGCAACGGTCACGAAATCCGCCGGGATGGCAGTCACTTTATCGCCGTGGCTCATCCATACGTCTAACAGCGGAGCACCACTGGCGCTGACGGCATCCTGAATATCGCGGACCAGCGCGCTGTTGGTCTTGACCTCCACCTGCGCATAACCGAACTCACGCTCGCTGGAGCCTTCCACTTTACCGCCCAACTGCATCGCCATGGTCTGCATACCATAACAGACGCCCAGTACCGGTACACCAGCCTGGAAAACATACTCCGGCGCACGCGGGCTATTAAACTCGGTGGTACTTTCCGGGCCGCCGGAAAGGATGATGCCATTCGGGTTGAACTCGCGAATTTGCGCTTCGGTGACATCCCATGCCCACAGTTCGCAGTATACGCCCAGTTCACGTACGCGACGTGCCACCAGTTGCGTGTATTGCGAGCCGAAATCCAGAATAAGAATGCGATGTTGATGAATGTTTTCTGTCATGAGAGGCGTATTCCACTACGGAGCGAAAGAAAAATTGAACCCGGTAAGTTTACCGGGTTCGTAACAGTAAATCAGCCGTTAACGCGCTTAGCCCATGCGATAGTTCGGCGACTCTTTGGTGATGGTCACATCATGGACATGGCTTTCCTGAATACCGGCGCCGCTGATACGCACAAATTCGGCTTTGGTGCGCAGCGCATCAATAGTCGGGCAACCGGTCAAACCCATACAGGAGCGCAGGCCGCCCATCTGCTGGTGCACTATCTCTTTCAGGCGGCCTTTATAAGCCACGCGACCTTCGATACCTTCCGGCACCAGTTTGTCGGCCGCATTGTCAGACTGGAAATAACGGTCGGACGAACCTTTGGACATCGCGCCCAGTGACCCCATACCACGGTAAGATTTGAACGCACGGCCCTGATACAGTTCGATCTCGCCCGGCGATTCTTCCGTACCGGCCAGCATGGAACCGACCATCACGCAGGCAGCGCCTGCTGCGATCGCTTTGGCGATGTCGCCGGAGAAACGGATGCCGCCGTCGGCAATCACCGGAATGCCGGTGCCTTCCAGCGCGTCGACTGCATCGGCAATCGCCGTAATCTGCGGTACACCCACACCGGTTACGATACGAGTCGTACAAATAGAACCCGGGCCAATCCCCACTTTCACCGCACTGACGCCGGCTTCGGCCAGTGCGCGCGCACCGGCGCCAGTCGCTACGTTACCGCCGATGATCTGCAAATCCGGATATTTGGCGCGGGTTTCGCGAATACGCTGCAACACGCCTTCAGAGTGGCCGTGGGAGGAGTCAATCAGCAATACATCGACACCGGCAGCGACCAGTGCGTCGATACGCTCTTCGTTACCCGCGCCGGCGCCTACTGCCGCGCCCACGCGCAGACGGCCGTGTTCGTCTTTACAGGCGTTCGGCTTACGCTCGGCTTTCTGGAAATCTTTTACCGTGATCATCCCGACCAGACGGAACTGCTCATCCACCACCAGCGCTTTTTCAATGCGGCGCTCATGCATTTTTTGCAGCACTACGTCGCGGGCTTCACCTTCTTTGACCGTCACCAGACGTTCTTTCGGGGTCATTACCGCGCTGACCGGGCGGTCCAGATCGGTGACGAAACGGACGTCGCGGCCGGTAATGATGCCGACCAGCTCATTGCCCGTCGTAACCACCGGGTAACCGGCGAAACCGTTACGTTCGGTGAGCGCTTTCACTTCACGCAGCGTTGTTTCCGGCGTTACCGTCTGCGGGTCAACCACCACGCCGCTTTCATGGCGCTTCACGCGGCTGACTTCTTCCGCCTGACGCTCAATGGGCATGTTCTTATGAATGAAACCGATACCGCCTTCCTGCGCCAGCGCGATCGCCAGCCCGGATTCGGTCACGGTATCCATCGCGGCGGACAGCATAGGAATGTTTAAACGGATACGTTTAGTCAGTTGAGTACCCAGATCGGCCGTGTTGGGCAGAACGGTAGAATGGGCAGGGACGAGAAGAACATCATCGAAGGTCAAAGCTTCTTTAGCGATACGTAGCATGGCAATATCTCACCGGAATTAGGATGGGAATTAGATAAAATATTGCCGCGGCATTATACAGGCCGAAATCGATTGCCTCCAGCATTTTTTTATAAAAATGCTTGCGAACAGCACATCGCCCGGTAGTATTGATAGATTCACTCTCTGTTTTACTCTTTGATCCGGGTCACAATGTCTTCATTGCCGTCATCCGCCATATTTACCGTCAGCCGCCTGAATCAGACGGTAAAACAGTTGCTGGAAGGTGAAATGGGCCAGGTTTGGCTTTCCGGCGAAATCTCCAATTTCTCTCAGCCCTCCTCCGGCCATTGGTATTTCACGCTAAAAGATGAACGCGCTCAGGTGCGATGCGCCATGTTCCGCACCAGCAACCGGCGCGTTACCTTTCGGCCGCAAAACGGCCAGCAAGTGCTGATTCGCGCCACCATTACGTTGTATGAACCGCGTGGCGATTACCAGTTGCTGGCGGAAAGTATGCACCCGGCAGGCGATGGCCTGCTGCAACAACAGTTCGAGCAGTTGAAACAGCGCCTGTCAGCGGAAGGATTATTCGACCAGCAATATAAGCAATCGCTGCCCAAGCCGGCGCGTCAGGTTGGCGTCATTACTTCAGCCAGCGGCGCCGCGCTGCATGATATTTTGCATATCCTGCAACGCCGTGATCCGTCCCTGCCTGTGGTTATCTACCCGACGGCGGTGCAAGGCGTGGATGCACCGGGTCAGATTGTGCGGGCCATTGAACTGGCTAATCTGCGCGAAGAGTGTGATGTGCTGATCGTCGGCCGCGGCGGCGGCTCGCTGGAAGACCTGTGGAGTTTCAACGATGAACGGGTGGCTCGGGCTATTTTTGCCAGCCGTATCCCGATTGTCAGCGCAGTCGGTCACGAAACCGATGTCACTATCGCCGATTTTGTGGCGGACCTGCGAGCGCCGACGCCTTCCGCTGCAGCGGAACTGGTTAGCCGTAACCAAATGGAGTTGCTGCGGCAAATTCAATCCCAACGCCAGCGGCTGGAAATGGCGATGGACTATTATCTGGCGCATCGCCAGCAGCAATTCGTCAGGCTGCAGCATCGGCTGCATCAGCAACACCCGCAACTGCGTCTGGCCCGCCAGCAAACCCAGTTGATTCGTCTGCGCCAACGTCTGGATGAAGCCATCCAGTTGCAACTGCGCTTGCGGATGCGCCGTCAGGAACGCCTCGTCCAGCGGCTGCAACAACATCAGCCGCAATCACGGCTGCACCGGGCGCAACAACAGGTACAACAATTACGCTATCGCATACAACACGCGCTGGAAAAACAACTTAATCAGCATAAACAGCGATTTGGCGAAGCCTGTTCTCATCTCGAAGCGGTCAGCCCATTGGCTACGCTGGCCCGCGGCTACAGTGTTACCACCGCCCCGGATGGCAAGGTCATGAAACAAACCGCTCAGATTACCAAGGGCGATATCCTGAAAACCCGGTTGCAGGATGGCTGGGTCGAGAGTCAGGTAACTGAAATAAAAAAAGAATCTACTAAATCACGCACCAAACGCCAGACAAAAAATATTTAATGGTTAGGCTATACTTATCGTGTCGTAACTGTGGTAGATCAATGTTGATAATATGTTGCACCATACTGCCAGGCATAAGGAGATGAAGTATGCAATCCGCTCGTAGCATCATTCCGCCCTACATTCTGCACCGCATCATTAACAATGGTTCGGATGAAGAACGACGTTGCGCGCAACACACTCTGATGCACGTGCAATCGCTGATGGTGGCTCCGGTCACTCATCCTGACGAACATGAGGAACACCCTGCAGGCAATATACAGCGCGACATTTACGATGCTGAGCACCAACAAGCATTACCGGGTAAGCGGATTCGGGCGGAAGGCCAGCCGGGAAACGGCGATATCACTGCCGAAGAGGCCTACAATTATCTGGGCATCACCTATGACTTCTTCTGGAAAATCTTCGGTCGTAATTCATTGGATAACAAAGGATTACCGCTAGTCGGCAGCGTGCACTACGGCAAGGATTACCAGAACGCATTCTGGAACGGTCAGCAGATGGTATTTGGCGATGGCGACGGTAAAATCTTCAATCGCTTCACGATCGCACTGGATATCGTTGCTCACGAACTGTCGCACGGCGTAATAGAAAGCGAGAGCAATCTGTTGTATTTCCGTCAGTCAGGGGCACTCAACGAATCGCTCGCGGATGTATTTGGCTCAATGGTCAAACAATACTACCGCAATCAGAAAGTACAACAGGCGGACTGGATTATTGGCGAAGGGTTACTGGCCGAAGATATCGATGGCAAAGGCTTGCGCTCTATGGCTCGCCCAGGGACCGCTTACGACGATCTGTTGCTGGGCACCGACCCGCAACCGGCCCATATGCGGGATTTCGTCAATACCCGTGAAGATAACGGCGGCGTGCATCTGAATTCCGGCATTCCCAACCGTGCTTTTTATCTGGCCGCAATGGCGCTGGGCGGCTATTCCTGGGAAAAAGCCGGTCATATCTGGTATGACACCTTGTGTGACAAAGAGCTACCGCAGAATGCAGATTTCTCCATCTTCGCCAAATTCACCGTAGAACACGCCAAAAGACGCTTCAATGAAGCGGTTGCCGACGCGGTACTGCGGGCCTGGCATCAAGTTGGGGTTGATACGGGAATTCTCAATGAGCACGAACAGGAATAACCTGCCGGACTTGACGGATGATGTGATCATTGAACTGGCTCGCGAAGGCGGCTTTGCCTGGATCCCCAGGCTGGCTGGCCTGCGTCGTTTTACGCTGGCGGAAGTACCCGCTTCGCAAAAAGAGAAAATTCGAGCCGTACTGCACGATGCTTTACCCGCAGCACAAGAGCCCGGCCAGCCAGACTCCCCCGGCCGCGGCGATCAGTTTTACTACCGAATCCACATTCACTACTGCAATACGCAAGATAACCGCCAAACCGACTGGGTATTGTTGATCCCCGAACAGAGCGCGCCATCCGAGCTGGAGGCTTTATGGCGCAATGGGCTGGATGACGTTCAAACATCCTGACGGTTACTGCGGCTGGTAACGGATGGTCACGCGGGTGCGTGAAATCAGCCCATGACCGCCGGCGCACAAATAACTTTCCGATCCACAGGCTCGCAACACTTGCAATGGTTGTTCGCATTCCGGGCACAGCGCCAGACGCAGGAAATAGCGCCGACACGCATCGCAGTAATACTGTTGATTGCTGGTATGTCGATCATTGCGGTTGTGCTGATCGTCGCTGTTATGCTGATCGTTGCCGCGCCATACCATCGGCTGTTGACATTCTGGACAATAAGCGTCCATCTTCCTCCTCCGGATCACACCATGAAAAACGGGGCAGAATCGCTTCTGCCCCGATATAACAACTGATTTCACCGCTGCCGATGCTTACTTGCCTTTCTTGATGTGCTGCATCAGGCGTTTACGTTTGCGCAGCTGATTCGGCGTCAGCGTATTGCGTTTGTCGGCGAACGGGTTTTCCCCTTCTTTGAACTGAATGCGAATCGGCGTTCCCATCACGTCCAGCGAACGCCGGTAGTAATTCATCAGGTAGCGCTTGTAGGAATCCGGCAGATCTTTGACCTGATTACCGTGGATCACCACGATCGGCGGATTGTAGCCCCCGGCATGAGCGTATTTCAGCTTCACACGACGGCCCCGCACTAACGGCGGCTGGTGGTCATCCGCCGCCATCTGCATGATGCGGGTCAGCATCGCGGTTCCCACACGGCGGGTGGAACAGTCGTAGGCTTCGGTGACGGATTCGAACAGGTTACCCACGCCGCTACCGTGCAGTGCCGAAATAAAGTGGATACGGGCAAAATCGATAAATCCAAGACGCAGATCGAGGGTTTCCTTCACCTGCTCCTTCACTTCTTGCGACAGCCCATCCCACTTATTTACCACAATCACCAGCGAACGGCCGGAGTTGAGGATAAAACCCAGCAGCGACAGATCCTGATCCGAAATCCCTTCGCGGGCATCGATCACCAGCAGCACCACGTTAGCGTCTTCGATCGCCTGCAACGTCTTGATCACCGAGAACTTCTCGACTGCATCGGTAATCTTGCCGCGTTTGCGTACCCCGGCGGTATCGATCAACACGTAATCGCGACCATCACGCTCCATCGGGATATAGATACTGTCGCGCGTGGTGCCCGGCATGTCGAACACCACCACTCGCTCTTCCCCAAGAATACGGTTGGTCAACGTTGACTTGCCGACATTCGGGCGGCCGACGATAGCCAGCTTGATCGGCAATCCTTCCAGATTAGGCGCGTCACCGTCGACACCGTCAATGTCGTCGTCATCACCTTCGCCAAGTTGTTCCGCCCAGTAAGCCGCGTTTGCTTCTTCTTCAGTTAATTCACGCGCTTCCTGCGCCGGCTCAACGGCAAACGGCAACAGCACTTTTTCCAGCAACGCAGTCACGCCACGACCATGCGACGCCGCAATCGGATAGACCTCACCCAAACCAAGCGAATAGAAATCGGCCGTCCCCGTATCGATATCAATACCGTCAATCTTATTGGCAACCAGAAACGTGTCTTTTTCCCGCGTACGTAAATGCTGGGCAATGGCATGATCCGCCGGCATCAGGCCGTCACGGGCGTCCACCAGGAACAACACGATATCCGCTTCTTCAATCGCCAATAGCGACTGTTCGGCCATGCGTGTTTCCACACCATCTTCAGTACCGTCAATACCGCCGGTATCGATAATGATGAACTCATTCCCTTCCACCTCGGCACGACCATACTTGCGGTCACGCGTCAGCCCTGGGAAATCCGCCACTAATGCGTCACGGGTACGCGTTAAGCGATTAAACAGCGTGGATTTCCCCACATTCGGGCGCCCGACCAGCGCGACGACAGGTATCATTGTTGCAACCTCATTGCTTATATTTCAATTCGTTACAGCAGAAAGATCTGCTGATGATAAAAGACGAAACGGCCCCTGACAGCATCAGGAGCCGTTATAGGGACGACGGATTCACCGCCTGTCCCGATCATGCGGAACGGTTAACGAGTAAAGGCGTAAACCTCGCCATCTTTGGCTTGCACCAACAGTTTATCGCTGGCAACCACCGGTTTACTCAACAGACCGGAACCGTCCACTTTCTGCTGAACCACAAAACGACCGTCGGTGGTATTCACCCAATGCAGATAGCCTTCGGCATCGCCGACGACCAGATAGCCATTGTACAACGCCGGCGCCGTCAGGTTCCGATGCAACAGGTCGCCCTGCCGCCAGATAACAACACCGCCGTTGGTGTTCAGCGCAGTGATGCGATCATCCTGATCCACCAGATAAATACGATCGCCATCAACAATAAAATCGTTTATCGAACCAATTTCGCGCTTCCAGGTAATCTGTCCGGAACGCAGATCCAGCGCCGTCAGATTACCATTATAACCCAGAGCATATACCACGTTGCCCGCCACGACCGGCGTGGTGTCGACATCGTTCAGACGAGCAATTTCCGTCGCACCGCCCGGTTGGGAGATACGCTGCTGCCAAATCAACTGCCCCTGATTGATCATCACCGCGCTCACGCGGCCATTATCGCCACCGACAATCGCCGCCCCAAACGCCGCTATCGGCGACGATTCGCCGCGCAACGACAACGACGGCATATCCAGGTTTACGGTCCACTTGATGGTGCCGTCGGACTCACTGAGCGCCTGCAACATACCGTTACTGGTGTGAATAATCACCACGCCGTCGCTGACCGCCGGGCTCGACAACACTTCACCCGCGACTTTGGTTTGCCACTGCAAGGAACCGTCGTCAGCGTTCAGAGCAAAAAGCTGCGCCCGTTCGCTACCGACATAAACATGGTTACCCGATACGGAAACACCGCCCGACAACAAAGCCGGACGATTGCTGGATAGCAGGCCGGTTTTCTCCGCCAGATCGGCACGCCACTTCTCTTCACCGCTATTGATATCCAGCGCTTTCACCGTACCGTGACGATCAGCCGCATAGACACGGCTATCCTGCCAGGTCGGGCGTAGGTTGGAGTAAAACTCCCCCGTGCCGCCGCCAACGGAACGACTCCAGACTTTGGTAGGGGTAAACTGGTTAGTTACCTGCGGCAGAGGAGACATTTTGACGACATCCTCCTCGCGATCGAACAGCGAACAGCCGCTCAGCAACGTGATGGAAACCAGTCCGACCCAAAGTGTTTTACGCAATTGCATGAAGTCCCTCTTAGCTGGGCAGATTATTCAGTTTGAGACGCAACAGAGATTGCAATCCCTGAGCGGGTTTCGCTGCCATGCCTTTGTTATAAGCGTCGCGTGCGCCCTGAGTGTCGCCTTTGCTGGCCAATACATCGCCACGGACATCAGACACCATCGCCACCCAACCTTCCAGCTTGATAGCATCAAGCGCTTTCAACGCCTCATCAGGCTTCTTCTGCTGCAACAGCACACGAGCCAGACGCAGGTTGATCATCGCCTGCAAATCGCCGTCTTTGGTTTGGCCCAACGCCTGACGAAGCTGCTGTTCGGCTTTAGCGATATCGTTTTTTTCAACGAACTGATGCACCAACGCCAACGAAGCCAATGCGCCATAATTGCCATGATCGCCGGTGATAAATTTTTCGGCGCTATTGATACCTTCCGGCGTACCGGCAGACAATGCTTCGGTGGCTTGCTGGTAGGCGGCGGAAGCCGCCATCGCGCTACTTTCCTGATGATTCTGCCAGAAACGCCAGCCGACCAGAGCGCCGATTCCCAGCACAACACCGATAGCCAACGCCTTGCCATTCTCGACGAAGAAGCGGCGAATCACCTCTACTTGTTCGTTTTCAGTGGTATAAACTTCCACGCTGCCTTTCTCCTTAATTCAGTAACGCCGCCAGACGCGCTGCTACGTCCGCCTGAGACAGGGTTTCCTGCTCGCCGCTGGTCAGGTTTTTCAGTACTACCTGCCCGGTAGCCACTTCGGTTTCACCCAGTACCAGCGCGACCCGCGCCCCACTCTTGTCCGCACGAGCAAACTGTTTCTTGAAATTACCGCCGCCATAGTTAGTCATCAACGTCAACTGCGGCAACGCATCGCGCACTTTTTCCGCCAGTTTAATCGCCGCATGTTGCGTGCCGACACCGGATGAAATCAAATACGCATCCACACCAGATTGCGCGGCAAACGCCGGATTGACCGTCTGCACCAACAGCACCAGACGCTCCAGTCCCATGGCAAATCCCACCGCCGGGGTGCTTGAGCCGCCAAGCTGTTCAACCATGCCGTCATAGCGACCGCCGCCACACACCGTTCCCTGAGATCCCAAACTGCTGGTCACCCACTCAAAAACCGTCCGGTTGTAGTAGTCCAACCCACGAACCAGCCGCGAATTAACCTTATATGGGATGCCAGACTCGGTTAAAAGTTCACATAATTCATCGAAATGCGCGCGCGAGTCGTCATCAAGATAATCAGTCAGCACCGGTGCGTTATCCAGCAACGCTTGTACCTGCGCGTTCTTGGAGTCCAGTACGCGCAACGGATTGGTATACATGCGGCGCAGACAATCTTCATCCAGTTGATCTTTATGCTGTTCCAGGAAGGCAATCAGCGCTTCACGGTAGCGGGCGCGCGCATCCAGCGAGCCGATCGAGTTCAGTTCCAGACTGACATGCTGATCAATCCCCAACACTCGCCACCAGCGAGCGGTCATCAGGATCATTTCTGCATCGATATCCGGCCCTTTCAGACCAAACACTTCACAACCCAACTGATGGAACTGGCGATAACGCCCTTTCTGCGGACGCTCATGACGGAACATCGGCCCGGTATACCACAGGCGCTGCTCCTGATTGTACAAAATGCCGTGCTCAATCCCGGCGCGCACGCACCCTGCGGTACCTTCAGGACGCAAAGTCAGGCTATCGCCGTTGCGATCCTCAAAGGTGTACATTTCCTTTTCAACCACATCGGTCACTTCGCCGATTGCACGTTTGAACAGCGAAGTCTGCTCAACGATCGGTGTACGAATTTCGCTATAGCCGTACCCGCGGAGTACCTGTTTCAGGCTATCTTCAATACGCTGCCACAGTGCCGTTTCGGCTGGCAGGTAGTCGTTCATGCCGCGGATGGCTTGAATATTCTTTGCCACGTCAGTTCTCTATGCGTTTTCAGAAAGTAATGCGCTGTTAAAAAATAGACCCGATTATAGAAGCAGCGACGCAATCTCTTCAATGTCGTTGCCGCTATCATCGGGTGCTTCAGTTCAGGAATTCGTACCGGACAGCGTCCAGGCCGAATGGATCACTTATCCACCATATTGACGGCGATACGCTGTTTCTCATCCAGCATAGAAGCCTTGGCTCGGATCCGGGCTTCCAGTTGATCGATCATATTATCGTTGTCAAAGCGCTCTTTCTGACGAACACCGTCTTCGTAAAAGCCGCTTTTTTTGTTGCCGCCGGTCACGCCCAATGTCGACACCAGCGCTTCGCCGGGACCATTGACCACACAACCGATGATCGACACATCCATCGGTGTAATGATGTCTTCCAGCCGCTGTTCCAGCGCATTCACCGTGCCGATCACGTCGAATTCCTGACGAGAACAGGTCGGGCAGGCAATAAAGTTGATGCCGCGGGAACGGATACGCAAAGACTTGAGGATGTCGAAACCCACTTTGACTTCTTCTACCGGGTCGGCCGCCAGCGAGACCCGCAGAGTGTCGCCGATACCTTCGGAAAGCAGCAACCCAAGGCCGATGGCGGATTTCACCGCGCCGCTGCGCGCGCCGCCCGCTTCGGTAATCCCCAGGTGCAGCGGCTGATCGATGCGAGACGCCAGCAAACGATAGGATTGCACCGCCAGAAACACGTCCGACGCTTTAACGCTAACCTTGAACGAAGAAAAATTAAGGCGATCAAGGATATCCACATGACGCATGGCGGATTCCAACAGCGCTTCCGGCGTCGGCTCACCATACTTTTCCTGCAGATCCTTTTCCAACGAACCGGCGTTGACGCCGATGCGGATCGGAATATTTTTGTCGCGCGCGCAATCCACCACCGAACGGATACGTTCTTCGCTGCCGATGTTACCGGGGTTAATGCGCAGGCAATCGACGCCATATTCCGCCACTTTAAGCGCAATACGGTAATCAAAATGGATATCCGCGACCAACGGGACATCCACTTGCTGCTTAATCAGACGAAATGCTTCAGCGGCATCCATTGTCGGCACCGACACCCGCACGATATCCACACCAACCCGCTCCAGCGACTTGATCTGCCTGACGGTGGCGTCGACATCGGTAGTGCGGGTATTGGTCATCGACTGCACTGCAATCGGCGCACCATCACCGACAGGCACCTTGCCGACGTAAATTCGGGTTGATTTGCGACGGTTGATGGGTGCAGGATTATGCATCACTTCTTCTCCACAATTGCCAGCGCGACGACACCGTTACTCTGCCGTCAGCGTAATACGAGCCACCTGATGGCTTTTGACAAACCGGCTCAAATCTACCGGTTTACCCTGAAACTCGACCTGTACCGCGCCCGGCGCACCGATTTTTAACCGGTACGGCGCCTGGCCGGTCAAATTCAACACATTACCGCTACGCTGTACGCCGCTAAACAGCTTCTTGCCCGCCGCATCAACCACTTCCAGCCAGCAATCCGCGGTAAAGCGCATCACGATAGCCCCCGGCGCACCTGACGCATCCGTTGCCGGCACAGCGCTGGCCGGTGCAATCGCCGCCTGGTTGAGCAGTGGCTGTCCAGAAGCCTGCGCGGGTGCCTGAGACGAAGACGCTGCGCCGCTGTCCGCTTGTGGGGTAACGGCCGACTGTGACGGCACCGCCGCAGGCGAGTTCAATGCGATAGATTGCCCACCGGTTGCGACATTGTCGTCGGTATCTACCGGCTCCGGATCACTATTTGCATCGCCGGCCTGCCCGTCTTTACGGTTCTGAGACGCGTTGGCGTGATCCACCATCGAATTAATTTCTTGCTGCTGTGCCTGGTGATTCTGCCACCACCAGGCCACCGTCAGGCCCAGCACGCCGAGCAAAATCAACCAGGTAAACAACATCAACCAACCATCGCGCTTCTTACGGCTTTTACCTAATGCCAGGCTCTGCATCGGCGCGACATTGGAAACGCGGCTCGGCATAACCTGCTTTTCCAGCATCGGCAGCAATTCATCTTCAGGAAGGTGAACCAGTCGGGCATAGGAGCGGATATAACCACGAAGAAAAGTGGGGGCAAGGCCAGCAGGCGTATTGTTATCTTCTATTTCACGAACGGTCGATACTTTCAGGCACAACCGTTCGGCAACAACCTGTTGGGTGAGTCCCAACTGCTCGCGCGCTTCACGCAAACGTTCGCCCGGGGTCATTATTGTTGCTGCAGTATTATCTTGAGTGGCTTCAGTATTCATTAGCTAAGAACTGCTGGTACTGTTTGGATTGTGGAAAACTTCGCGCCAGCACCCCTCCATAACGTTGTACTTCGTCATGATGACCCGCCAGCGCGGCGAAACGAATCTGTAGCCACAAACTTTCAGCCGTTGCCGGAAGCTGTGACTGATAAACATTCAGGAGCAATCGCACCTGATCATGGCGCCCGGCGGCGAAACGGCTATCCGCTTCCGCCAGAAGCCGATTTCCTTTAGCAGGATCGTACCTCAGCGCACGACGAAACCACTGACCGGCATCATCGGGTCGCCCGGCCTTGAGAAAACAATATCCCGCATTCTCAAGTGCATCAGCAACCTGATGGTAATCAGGGAGTTGCACGGCAGCGGCAAACTGCTGTTGCGCCGTTACATACTGCCCTAAACCACAGAGAAACGCACCGTAATTATTCATCACGCCGCCATTGGCTGGCGCCTGTCGCAACAGGCGGCGATAGCGCTTTTCAGCAGCCTGATTCTCACCAATACGCTGCTCGTACAACGCCATGCCTAGCTGAATGCGGTAATCATCCGGTGCAAGCTGTTCTGCTTTTTGCAGATTCTCGCGCGCGGCATCAAGATGATTGCGGGCCAGATACTCTAACCCCAGTTGCAACCGCGTTTGCGCTGCCGCTGGACTGCTCGACTGCGATGACGACTGCGCGCACCCAACCAACAACCCAATGATTGCCATCAGCGCTATGTTCTTACCCAGCGACATCCCTTTCATCCCTGATACTCCCTTACGCGCCATCCCGGCACGTCAAATCCGCGGCATGTCATCGAGATCCGTTCGTCGTAACAGCCTGCCGCCGATAACACCCGAGCGACACGTTTACCGGCAGGTCATCATCGACCATACCGTATGATAAGCCCCGCAACCGTATTTATCACCTGCTTTCCGAAGAAAGCAGGTTGATTTCACATCACTTTCAGACGGTTTTTACCGCAATCGTATCGCGTTGCATCTTTTTCTTCAGCGTACGCTTGGTACGATCCACCACTTCACCCGCCAACTGACCACAAGCGGCATCAATATCATCGCCACGGGTCTTACGCACGATAGTGGTGAAACCATACTCCATCAGTACCTTGGAAAAACGATCGACACGGCTGTTGGAGCTGCGGCCATAAGGCGCGCCGGGGAACGGGTTCCACGGGATCAGGTTAATCTTACACGGCGTATCTTTCAGGCATTCAGCTAACTGATGGGCATGTTCGGTGCCGTCGTTGATGTGATCCAGCATCACGTATTCCACCGTCACCCGCCCCTGATTGGCGTTGGACTTATCCAGATAGCGACGGACCGCAGCCAGGAAGGTTTCTATATCATACTTTTTATTGATCGGCATGATTTCGTTACGAATTTCATCCGTCGGCGCGTGCAGGGAAATCGCCAGCGCTACGTCGATCATGTCGCCCAACTTATCCAGCGCAGGGACTACGCCGGACGTTGACAGCGTCACGCGGCGTTTAGACAAGCCGAAACCAAAATCATCCAGCATGATTTCCATCGCCGGCACCACATTGGTCAGGTTCAGCAGCGGTTCCCCCATCCCCATCATCACCACGTTGGTGATAGGCCGCTGCCCCGTCACTTTAGCCGCGCCGATGATTTTCGCCGCACGCCATACCTGCCCGATAATTTCGGATACACGCAGGTTGCGGTTAAAACCCTGTTGCGCGGTAGAACAGAATTTGCACTCCAGCGCGCAACCAACCTGCGAAGAAACGCACAGTGTGGCGCGATCTTCTTCCGGAATATACACCGTCTCCACACGCTGGCCGTCAACCAGAATCGCCCACTTGATGGTGCCATCGGAAGAGCGTTGCTCATCCACCACTTCCGGCGCCCGAATCTCCGCGATCGCCTGCAACTTGCCGCGCAGCACCTTATTAATGTCGGTCATCTGATTAAAATCATCACAACAGTAATGATAGATCCATTTCATGACCTGATCGGCGCGGAACGGCTTTTCACCCAGTTCGGCAAAAAAAGCGCGCATTTGCTGACGATTGAAATCCAACAGGTTGATTTTTTCATTGCTATTAGCGGCAACGGCGATAGCGTCGGACACAGCAACGACGGGAGATACGGTTTGCTCAGACATAATTTGACTCATGGCCTCGTTGTTACACGTTATGGCGCGAAAGGGAAACGGATAAAGAAACGCCCCGGCTAAGCGCGTGCTCACCCGGGGCGCGGCATTGTACAAATTTTATAACACCGGCGCTACCTCAGTTGCATTTTTTACCGAGGAAGGGATGTTTCGCCCAAATTAGCGGCTACGCGGGAAAATTTCATCCGCGCTGAAGAAGTAAGCGATTTCACGCTCGGCTGATTCAATAGAATCAGAACCGTGCACCGCATTTGCAGTAAAGCTGTCGGCATAATCCGCACGCAGCGTACCCGCCAGCGCGTTGGCCGGATTGGTGGCGCCCATGATGTCACGGTTACGTTGTACGGCGTTCTCAGCCTGCAACACCTGCACCATGATCGGACCGGACGTCATGAAATCAACAAGGCCGTCAAAAAACGGTTTGCCTTTGTGCTCGGCGTAAAAACCTTCCGCCTGCTCACGGCTCAGGTGCAGCATTTTAGACGCGATAATGGTGAAACCCGCGCTTTCAAAACGGGCGTAAATTGCACCAATCGCGTTTTTGGCAACTGCGTTCGGTTTGATAATAGAGAAGGTACGTTCTACCGTCATATTGGCCTCATCCAACAACATGTCATAACAGCTGGTTATACCCTAAATAATTCGAGTTGCAGAAAGGCGGCGACGCAGCGAATCCCCGGGAGCTTACATAAGTAAGTGACCAGGGTGAGCAAGGAAAGCCAACGCATCTGCAACATGAAGTATGACGGGTATAGATAAAATTATAATACCAGCCAGTGTAAAGTGGCGCAGATTATAGAGGCACCGCCATGACTTTCCCATCAGGAAAATAACATTTTCGTAAAAAAAATTTAGCCTATTGTCCTGTATATATATAACAGGATGGGTTCAGGCTGTGCATCAATGCCAGACGTCTTGCCGGAGGCAGGAATATTCCAGACAATGGCCTATATTGCTCATTCAGAGTCGAAGAATCGGCTCATACGGGGAGGTTTTATGTCTATATCTACCGCCGGACTGTTTGTCAGCGCGTCCTGGCTGAATGCACATCGTCACGATGATGATATCGCCCTGATTGATGCCCGTATGTTGCCGCCGGGCAATGATACGCGCGATATCGCCGCCGAATACCGTGCGGAGCATCTGCCTGGCGCCGTATTTTTTGATATCGAATCCCTTTCAGACCACCACACCGCGCTGCCGCACATGATGCCGAACATCACCACCTTTGCCGACGCATTGGGCAAGCTGGGGCTCAACGAACGGCAGCATCTGGTGATTTACGATGAAGGCAACCTGTTTTCTGCGCCGCGAGCCTGGTGGATGCTGAAGCTTTCGGGCGCTTCGCACATTTCGATCCTCAGTGGCGGACTATCGGGCTGGAAGCAGCAAGGGCTGCCGTTGGAACAGGGCGATGTGTCGCCAACCGCCAGTGTATTCCACGCCCAACCGCCTGCCGCCGGCGCTATTCGCTCTCTCAATGACGTGCTGGCACTTTGCCGTACCGGCGATGAGCAAATTGTTGATGCCCGCCCCGCGCCTCGCTTTCTCGGTGAGGTGGATGAACCCCGGCCGGGGCTGCGTCGCGGTCATATTCCGGGGAGCGTCAACGTTCCCTGGAGCCTGCTGGTTGAAAATGGCGCGCTCAAACCGGCAGACGAACTGGCGGCTATCTTTCATCAGGCTGGCGTCGATATCCAACGCCCGATTGTCGCCAGTTGCGGCTCCGGTGTGACCGCATCGGTGGTGATGCTGGCGTTGTTTGTGCTCAATGCGCCGCAGGTTTCGCTCTACGACGGCTCCTGGAGCGAATGGGGGGCGCGCGACGATTTGCCTGTCGTCACCGGGTGAGTCGGCAACAATCACCATCTCATCAGGAGGTGGTTTACGTCTGACAATAAAAAACGGCGCAGGGCCAATCCGCCTGCGCCGTTTTTTATTCGTTTCGCTCTGCCTTTAACCGCGCGCTATGCCTGGCCGCTATGCTTGAATTCGCGCAGGAAACTTCCCCATTTACGCTCATAAAACGGCGTGGTGTGGCGAATTAAAAAGTGACTGATGCCGGGTTCGTCATTATTCACCAGACAAATATCGATTGGGCGGTCATCCGGCTGGGTATCCGTCGCCACCGATCCGGTTGCCTGAATCAACTCGTCCAGATCGTCGCCATGCACATCCAGACCGATCAGTAAGTGCGGCCTATCTTCATCCGGCTCCTGGATCTGCGCCAAAAACGCCCGTTTTACGTTGCGGTGCTTACTGAACAACTGAGTCAGGGAATCAATCATCTGGGTCGGCATCTCCGTCGGAACGCCGATTTTTAGTTCGGCATCGCCATCCAGCAGATGCTGCTGCACCAGACCACTCCCCTCGTTGGACAACAGGTGTTCGATCTCCTGCGGCAAAAATTCTTTGCCATATGGCAACTTCGGATTGAGAAACAACGTGGCGCCACGGGTGATATCGAACAGGGTTCTGACTGGCAACGCCAGAAACGCCTGTTCGTCGGTCACCGCCAGTTGCAATACCTCCAGCGAAGAAAAAAACGGAATGGCGGAATCACCGTCCGGTTTTTCCCAGTGCTGCAATTGCAGCCCGCCGCCTGCCAGCAGGCTGCTTTCGCCAGACATCTCTTCTTCGCTGTGGCCCAGCACATACACCGTCGCCTCCAGCAGTTCGCTGAAAAACTCAGGCCGATGCGCCGGCTCCGATGCGGCCAGCTTTAACACCTCTTCCAGCCGATTGTGGGGTGAAAACTCCATAACTCTCCTCAACGCTTAACGTCAGCGGTAAGCACAGTAACGACAACAGGGAACATCGGCTCCCTGTTCATCTTCACATTGCCAGAACCCGGTTAACCCGCTTTATTCAGCAGGAAGTCGGCCAGCGTGCGCACGCCCAGGCCGGTAGCGCCGGCAGACCACTGCTCCACCGCCGATTTGCGGTAAGTCGCGGAACAGTCGATATGCAGCCAGCCTTGCTGGTAGTTTTTCACAAAGTGAGACAGAAACGCCGCCGCCGTGCTGGCGCCTGCGGTGTGTGCCGCACCCGCCACGTTATTGAGCTCGGCGAAGTTAGACGGCAGATGCTGGCGATGGAACTCTTCCAGCGGCAGACGCCAGAACGGCTCGCCTTCGCGGCGGGCACTTTCCATCAGCGAGTCAATCATTGCATCGTCGAAACTGAACAGCGCGTGGTAATCATTACCCAACGCGGTTTTGGCCGCCCCGGTCAAGGTCGCACAATCCACAATCCACTGCGGGTTCTGCTCGGCGGCGTCAATCAGGCCATCAGCCAGCACCAGACGCCCTTCGGCATCGGTATTCATAACCTCAACGGTTTTACCATTGCGATAACGAATGATATCGCCCAGACGGAACGCATTGCCGCTGACCATGTTATCTGCGCAACACAGATACAGTTTCACACGCTGCTGCAAGCCACGAGCCGCCGCCAGCGCCAGCGCGCCGGTCACCGTCGCCGCACCGCCCATATCGGACTTCATGGAATCCATGAAACTGCTGCCCTTCAGGCTATAACCGCCGGTATCAAAGGTGATGCCTTTACCAACCAGGCAGGCCAGCACCGGCGCGTCTGCCTTGCCGGTCGGGTTATAATCCAACGCCAACAATACCGGCGAACGTTCGGAACCGCGACCGACGGTATGCAGACCAGCGTAGTTCTGCTCACGCAGATCCTCGCCTTTGGTAATGCGATAGGAAATCGCTTCGCCCGCCACGCTGCACAGCAGATCGATGGCCCGAGTCGCCAGTTGTTCCGGCCCCAGATCTTCTGCCGGAAGATTGATGGTATCGCGCACCCAATCAACGATCTTCAGGCGGCGACTCAGTTCCTGCTGCTGTGATTCAGGCAACGTGGCCCACTCTACCGTGCGCTTGCCCTTCGGACCACGATACCCCTGCCAGAACGCCCAACTGCTTTCCAGATCCCAGCCTTCGCCTGCCAGTTTGACGTGTTTGATACCCTGCCCGTCGATTTTGCGGGCCGCACGCTGAATAATGGTCTGCGGCTTGTCGCCGGACAGATGGATGGTAAATCCCTGCTCATTGGCGGTTAACGAGGCTTTCTCACCCCAGCGTGCGTCCGCTGGCTGATGGGAAAGGGTAATCAGCATCGCTTCAGTTGTCATACATCTACTCCAAATCGGGCTTTGTTTTTATCAGCCCGCTATCGCCATGATGAAAAAAGAGAAAACGGGCCACCCCAAGGCAGCCCGTTGACTAATTCGGTTATTCGGCTTCGTCCAGCCATACCAGCAGGATGGCTTCCAGAATCTTCTCGTTTGACGCCTCCGGTTCATCGTCAAACTCATCCAGCTCGCAAATCCAGCGGTGCAGGTCGGTGAAACGCACGGTTTTTGGGTCGGTATCAGGATACAGGTCGTACAACGCTTCGCCGATTTCACGGCTATCGGTCCATTTCAGTCCCATGAGTTATCCCGTCAATGCTCGCGTGCGTGGTTAATGGTATAACGCGGAATTTCCACCACCAGATCTTCATCGGTGATGCGTGCCTGGCAACCCAGCCGGCTTTCCGGCTCCAGCCCCCAGGCTTTGTCCAGCATGTCGTCTTCGTCTTCGGTGCTTTCCGGCAACGAATCAAATCCTTCCCGAACAATGCAGTGGCAGGTGGTGCAGGCACAGGACTTTTCACAGGCATGTTCAATTTCAATACCATTGCGCAATGCCACGTCCAGAATGGTTTCACCACTGTTCGCTTCCAAAACCGCCCCTTCCGGACACAAATCCTGATGCGGCAGAAAAACAATCTTGGGCATGTTATACCTCGTCCACGGAATGCCCCGCCAACGCACGGCGGATAGATTCATCCATCCGGCGGGCAGCGAATTCCTGGGTTTGTTGGTCTAATTTTTTAATCGCGGCCTCAATGGCTGAGGCGTCGGTTTCTTGTGCAGCCTGCTGCAATTGAAGGCTGGCAGCGTCGATCGCCGCCCGCTCTTCATCGTTCAGCAAAGCGGCATCCGTCGCCAGCGCGCTGTTGAGACTTTCCAGCACGCGCGTAGCTTCCACGCGCTGCTCAGCCAACCGGCGCGCACTAATATCGTGCTGGGCGTTCTGCATGGAATCGGTGATCATGGTGGCGATTTCATCGTCGCTCAAACCATAAGACGGTTTCACCTGAATGGAAGCCTCCACCCCGGTAGATTTCTCCATCGCGGTCACGCTCAACAGCCCGTCGGCGTCCACCTGGAATGTCACCCGGATATGTGCGCCGCCGGCAGGCATCGATGGGATACCGCGCAGCGTGAAGCGCCCAAGCGAACGGCAATCCTGCACCAGTTCGCGCTCTCCCTGCAACACATGGATCATCATCGCGGTCTGGCCGTCTTTGAAGGTGGTGAACTCCTGCGCGCGCGCCACCGGAATAGTGGTATTACGCGGAATCACTTTCTCGACCAGCCCCCCCATGGTTTCCAGCCCCAGCGACAACGGAATCACGTCCAGCAACAGCATTTCGCTGTCGGGTTTGTTGCCCACCAGAATATCCGCCTGGATAGCCGCGCCGACAGCCACCACCTTATCCGGGTCGATAGAGGTCAACGGCGTACGGCCAAAGAATTCGCCAACCTGCTCACGCACCAGCGGCACGCGGGTGGAACCGCCGACCATCACCACCTCTTTCACTTCATCCATATCGACACCCGCGTCTTTCAGCGAACGGCGACAGGACAGCAGCGTGCGTTTTACCAGCGGCGCAATCAAGGTGTTGAACTGTTCGCGGGTCATCTCGCCTTGCCAGCCCGCCACCGATACCGGCACGGTTTGCGCATCGCTCAAGGCAATCTTGGTCTGTATGGCGGTATTCAGCAGCACCTGCTGCAATTGATGATCGTCGCGTACGGTAATCCCGGCCTGTTCACGAATCCATTCGACCAGTAGATGGTCAAAATCGTCACCGCCCAATGCGGAATCGCCGCCGGTAGCCAACACTTCAAATACACCGCGGCTAAGACGCAGGATGGAAATATCAAAGGTGCCGCCGCCCAGATCATACACGGCGATTACGCCTTCCTGGCCGGAATCCAGCCCATAGGCAATCGCCGCCGCGGTAGGTTCGTTAAGCAGCCGCAATACATGCAAACCAGCCAGACGAGCCGCATCTTTGGTACCCTGACGCTGTGCATCATCAAAATAGGCCGGCACGGTGATCACAACGCCGTCAGGCAGCCCATTCAGCGCCTCTTCGGCACGCCGGGTCAACGCCGACAAAATATCGGCCGATATCTGAATCGGATTACGTGGACCACCGGCTGTCTGCAACACCGGCAGGCCATTCTCACTGGCTTCAAGCCGGTAAGGCAAATGGGGATAGCGCTGACGAATATCGGAGAGCGAACGCCCCATCAATCGCTTGACGGAGCTGACCGTATTGACCGGATCGGTCGCCGCCTGCCGGCGAGCGTCCCAGCCAACGGTATGACCGTCGGCGTCGTAATGCACAACGGACGGCAATAGGTGGCGCCCGTCATGGTCAGGCAACGTTTGTGCCTCACCGCTGCGAACGGTGGCGACCAGAGAATGGGTCGTTCCCAGATCAATGCCGACGGCCAGACGCTGCTGATGCGGTGCCGCACTCAGCCCTGGCTCGCTGATTTGTAATAAGGCCATATTGAGCTTCCATCAATTGGCGGGCGGGCAAATCTGACATCAGGCCATGATTGCCCTACCGGATTGAATGTGACTTATCGTTCCAGCAATTGTTCTTCGAGTTGTTCGACTTGCTGCCGGAGCCGATCAAAAAAACGCAGTTTACGTACCGTATCCGCTGCATCCGACCAGGATTCCTCATCCAGCTCGCGCGTCATCTGCTCGCTGCGCTGGCGGGTCATCCCTTGCAGGCGCTGTGCAAATGTTGCCAGCGCACTTTCCGCATCCGGGCGACGTTCAATCTCGTCCAGTTCTTCACGCAGTTCCATCTGCTCCATCAGGAATGCAGTGTCATGGAGCGTATGCTGCTCGTTGCTCAAATCGAAACCGTGCAAAGATAGCATATACTCCGCGCGTTTCAGCGGGTGTTTCAGCGCCTGATAGGCATTATTGATGGTCGCCGCCTGTTGTAACGCCATCATGCGTTCACGTTCCGGACTGGCGGCAAAACGGTCAGGGTGAAACTGGCGCTGCAGTTCCTGAAACCGGGAAGCAAGCAGGCTGCCATCCACGTTATAGCGAATCGGCAGCCCGAATAAAGCAAAGTAATCCATAGTGTGCTCTGAGTTCGCAGACAATTCATGCACGCCCGCCGCGTTACATGCCGGAGCACACAACGCGGCGGAAACCAGTCAACAGACCGGCCGGCGGTCAGACATTAAAGCTTTCGCCGCAACCGCACTCGCTGGAAACGTTAGGGTTATTGAACTTAAAGCCTTCGTTCAGCCCTTCCTTGACAAAATCCAACTCGGTGCCGTCAAGATAGACCAAACTTTTGCCATCAATAATGACCTTCACGCCCTTGTCTTCAAACACCACATCGTCGGTGTTCAATTCATCAACAAATTCCAGCACATACGCCATACCGGAACAGCCGGACGTTCTCACGCCCAGACGCAAACCGACGCCTTTGCCACGATTGGCCATAAAGGCATTAACGCGTTGCGCAGCGCTGTCGCTCAGGGAAATCGACATAAGCAAAAACCTCTAATTCATCTGCCCGTTATTTGTCGCCACGTTTGCTCTTGTAATCGGCGATGGCGGCTTTGATAGCGTCTTCAGCCAGAATAGAGCAGTGAATTTTCACCGGCGGCAACTCCAGTTCTTCGGCGATCTGGGTGTTTTTAATCGATTCGGCTTCGTTCAGGCTCTTGCCTTTCACCCACTCGGTGACCAGCGAGCTGGAGGCGATGGCGGAACCACAACCGTAGGTTTTAAAGCGGGCGTCTTCGATAATCCCCTGCTCATTCACCTTGATTTGCAGTTTCATCACGTCGCCGCAGGCAGGTGCGCCCACCATACCGCTGCCGATGCTCGGATCCGACGAATCAAACGAGCCGACGTTGCGCGGGTTTTCATAGTGATCAATTACTTTTTCGCTGTAAGCCATAATATGCGTCCTGATTCCTGCGAATTAATGATGCGCCCATTCGATGCTGTTGATATCCACGCCCTGCTTGAACATTTCCCACAATGGAGACAGATCACGCAGACGGCCGATGGATTTACGAACCAGATCGATGGTGTAGTCAATTTCTTCTTCAGTGGTGAAGCGACCCAGTGAGAAACGGATGGAACTGTGCGCCAGTTCATCGCTCATCCCCAGCGCGCGCAACACATAGGAAGGCTCCAGGCTGGCGGATGTACAGGCCGAACCGGAAGACACCGCCAGATCCTTCAGCGCCATGATCAGCGACTCACCTTCCACGTAGTTGAAACTCACGTTCAGGATATTCGGCGCGCCCTGCTCCAGGTCGCCGTTCAGGTACACTTCTTCGATATCGTTGATACCGTTCCACAGGCGATTGCGCAGGTTGCGCAGACGTACCGCTTCTTCGGCCATCTCTTCTTTGGCGATGCGGTAAGCTTCACCCATCCCCACAATCTGGTGCACCGGCAGGGTGCCGGAACGCATACCGCGTTCATGGCCGCCACCATGCATCTGCGCTTCGATGCGCACGCGCGGCTTGCGACGCACATACAGCGCGCCAATCCCTTTCGGGCCGTAAATCTTGTGGCCGGAGAAAGACATCAGGTCGACTTTCAGTTGGCTGAGGTCAATCGGCAATTTGCCTACGCTCTGGGTGGCATCAACATGGAAAATGATGCCGCGGCTACGGCACATGTCGCCGATGGTGGCGATATCCTGCACCACGCCGATTTCGTTATTCACATGCATAATGGACACCACGATGGTGTCGTCACGCATAGCGGCTTCCAGCTCTTTCAGATCGATAATACCGTTGCGCTGCGGCGCCAGGTACGTCACGTCAAACCCTTCGCGCTCCAGTTGACGGCAGGTATCCAGCACGGCTTTGTGTTCCGTCTTGCTGGTAATGATGTGCTTGCCCTTCTTCTGGTAGAAATTCGCCGCACCTTTGATAGCCAGGTTGTCGGACTCGGTCGCGCCGGAAGTAAAGACGATCTCACGCGGGTCTGCGCCGACCAGTTCAGCGATCTGATTACGGGCGATATCCACCGCTTCTTCCGCCTGCCAGCCGAAACGGTGGGAACGTGAGGCCGGGTTGCCAAACGTACCGTCCAGGGTCAGAAACTGCATCATTTTTTCAGCCACACGCGGATCGACCGGCGTGGTGGCGGAATAATCCAGATAAATCGGTAACTTCATTGCTCTTAAACTCCGTACATCACTTCAAAACGTTCAAGGCGTTTCGTTCTTTTTTCTTTCAGGCACGCAAGTTGACGTTAATAGTTTCTTGTATGCGTCCGTTGGCGGTACGACGCACGTCAGCATCCTGACGATCCGCGACGTCCAGAATCTCTTTATTATTAACCAGTTCATCCAGGGTGATGTTGTTGAGGAACCCGCTGATTCGGTCGCTCAGATCGCGCCACAGCGTATGGGTCAGGCAACGATCGCCGCCCTGACACCCTTCTTTCCCCTGGCAACGGGTAGCGTCCACGGATTCATCCACCGCAGAGATGACTGAGCCGACAGCGATTTCGGCGGAGTCTTTCCCCAACAGATAGCCGCCGCCCGGGCCACGCACGCTGGCAACCAGACCATGCTTGCGAAGGCGAGAGAACAGCTGTTCCAGATAAGAAAGCGAAATACCCTGACGCTCGGAGATATCCGCCAGCGGAACCGGGCCTTCTTTTGAATGCAGCGCCACATCGAGCATGGCGGTAACGGCGTAGCGGCCTTTAGATGTCAGTCTCATGTTAGTGGTATCCGTAAGATAAACATGTATTATTAAGACAAGTATTATGAGTCAAGCATACATAGCACAGTCATGAGTCTGACATTCCCGAGTGTTTCAGTCAACTATTTAACCGAGTAAATAACTCAACTATTGTCCTGCGGCTTGTCTGTCGACGAGGCGGTCTTGGTGATCGCGCTCAGAATGCCACGCAGGATATTGAGCTCCTGGTTTTCAGGACGGGCGCGGGTAAACAACCGGCGCAGCTTGTTCATCACCTGCCCCTGATGCGCCTGACGGATGAAACCGGTGTGCAGCAACGTCTCTTCCAGATGTTGATAAAAACGTTCCAGATCATCCGCCAGCGGATAAGGACTCTCCTCATGCGCCGGCTCACCTTGCTGTTGGCTGTCCAACCAGGCGACGCGGACCTCATAAGACAGGATCTGCACCGCCATCGCCAAATTGAGCGAGCTGTACTCAGGATTGGCGGGGATCGCCACATGGTAGTGACATTTTTGCAGTTCCTCATTCGTCAGCCCCACGCGCTCACGGCCGAACACAATCGCTACCGGTGCGCGTTGCGCTTCCTGAATGCTGCGTACGCCGCATTCACGCGGCTCCAGCATCGGCCAGGGCAACGTGCGGGAGCGGGCGCTGGTGCCGACCACCAGGCCACATCCTTCCAGCGCTTGATCGAGGGTATCGACGATAGTGGCGTTGCCAATGACATCACTGGCGCCGGCAGACAACGAAATCGCCTGCGAATCGGGTTTGACCAGCGGATTAACCAGCCAAAGATTGGTCAGGCCCATGGTTTTCATTGCTCTGGCCGTTGACCCCATATTGCCGGTATGTGAAGTTTCCACCAGCACAATGCGTATATTCTGTAACATGCGGACTCTGTCATACGAAACGGAAAACCGGCGTATATTAACACAAACTTCTCTGTTTTCTCTTTCTCCTGCTATCTGCTATACTCCGCGCCGTTTTCTGTTCTTTAACATTCTTGTGGACGATACCATGCATCCGATGCTTAACATCGCCGTGCGCGCAGCGCGCAAAGGCGGCAACTTGATCGCTAAAAACTATGAAACGCCCGACGCCGTCGAGGCCAGCCAGAAAGGCAGTAACGATTTTGTCACTAACGTTGATCGTGATGCAGAACGCCTGATTATTGAAGTTATTCGTAAGTCTTACCCGCAGCACACCATTATCGGTGAAGAGTGTGGCGAACTGGTTGGCGAAGATCAGGACGTTCAATGGATTATCGATCCCCTGGATGGCACCACCAACTTTATCAAACGTCTTCCCCATTTTGCCGTTTCCATCGCTGTTCGCGTTAAAGGCCGTACTGAAGTGGCCGTCGTTTACGATCCCATGCGCAACGAACTGTTCACCGCTACCCGTGGTCAGGGTACGCAGTTGAATGGCTACCGTTTGCGTGGCAGCAATGCCCGCGATCTGGACGGCACTATTCTTGCGACCGGTTTCCCGTTCAAACAAAAGCAACACAGCGCCAGCTACCTGCGCGTACTGGAAGCGCTGTTCAGCCAATGCGCCGACTTCCGCCGCACCGGCTCCGCAGCGCTTGATCTGGCCTATGTGGCTGCCGGCCGCGTGGATGGCTTCTTTGAGATTGGCCTCAAACCTTGGGACTTCGCCGGCGGCGAACTGCTGGTGCGTGAAGCCGGCGGCATCGTGACCGACTTCGTCGGCGGCCATAACTACCTCACTTCCGGCAATATCGTTGCCGGTAACCCACGCGTGGTGAAATCGCTGTTGTCCACCATCCGCGACCAACTGAGTGATGCGCTGAAGCGTTAATCCTCCCTGTGGGCATGTCCGTCGGACATGCCCACGCTGTTATTTTTCTTTACAACTCAGCCCTGTTGAGTAAAAGTTTAAGTTTATATGATAATAATTATTAAACTCATTCATTTGCTTTAATTGACCATCACACAGCGGTTAATGACAGGATTCATTATGTTAAAGAAATCATGGCGTCACATTTTGCTGGCAACCACACTGACAACTTCTTTTGCCGGCCTCGCCACCCAGTATCCCCTCACGTTGACTGATATCGACGGACAAAGCGTCACTATCCAACAGGAACCGCAGCGCGTTGTGTTACAAGACGGCCGCGATATCATGGCGCTGGCGCTGCTTGACCGCGATAATCCGTTCCACCGTCTTGTTGCCTGGAATAACTTGCCCAAAAAACAAGACTCCGCCACCTGGGATGTACTGAAAAGCAAATGGCCGCAGTCCGAAGGCATTCTGGACATGGGCTTTAGCGACAAAGGCGAAGTGGAACTGGAAAGCATTCTGGCTAAAAAACCGGATCTGATGATTGCCCAACTGCGTGCGAAGCCGGCTTTAATGGAAAATGGCGTCATCGGTAAGCTGAACGCGTTGCACATTCCGCTGGTGTTCGTGGATTATGAAATCAACCCGGCGCAAAACACCGCACCCAGTGTTGATTTGCTCGGCAAAGTGCTGAACCGCGAAGAAAACGCCAAAGCCTATACTGATTTTTATCGCCAGCATTTTGCCGATATCCAAAAAGTCACGACCGGCATCACCCCCCAACCCAATGTGTTTATTGAACCGATCGCCGGCAACACCGATGCCTGCTGCTTTACCCATGGTCACAACGGCTGGGGCGGCCTGCTGGAAGCCATCGGCGCGAAAAATATCGGTTCCGGACTGCTGCCGGGCGCATCAGGCTTTGTCTCATTGGAAAAAGTGATCAGCGAAAAACCCGATACCTACATCATGACCGGCTCCAAACGCGGCAACGGCACCAGTAAAATCCTGCCGTTTGGTTATAGCGCCAGCGACAGCGATATTCAGGACAAAGCCAAAGCTCTGCTGAACCGCACCGGCATTGATCAGATCCCGGCGATTAAAGCCGGCCAGGTCTATGGGGTTTACCACCATTTCTATAACCACCCGTATAACATTGTCGGCATGGAGTATCTGGCTAAAGCGGTGTATCCGAAGCAGTTCGGTTCGCTGAACCCGGACGATACCTATCATTACATCGTTCGCCATTTTACTACCCTGCCTGACAACAACTTTGTGTTTGCCCGTAAACTGGCCGAGTAATCCATGAGTGTAACCACCGAATCCTCCATCAGCCGTGTCGACACGGCTGAAAACAGCGCGATAACCCACTACCGGAATATCATCCGTCACAGGTTGGCGCTAATGGCAGTGCTGGCCGTGGCGATTGTCGCGTCTTTGCTGCTGGACTTTGTGCTCGGCCCTTCCGGCTTGCCGCTGGATGTGTTGTGGCAAACGCTGACCGACCCGGCCAATGCGGATGCCGGCAGCCGCGTTATCGTCTGGGATATCCGCCTGCCGTATGCGCTGATGGCGGTGGTGGTTGGTCTGGCGCTGGGGCTGGCGGGGGCGGAGATGCAAACCATCCTGAATAACCCGCTGGCCAGTCCATTCACGTTGGGTGTGTCCTCTGCGGCGGCATTCGGCGCGGCGCTGGCTATCGTATTGGGGATCGGTATACCGGGTGTTCCGGCGCAATGGTTCATTTCGGCCAATGCCTTCCTGTTCGCACTGCTGGCGGCGCTGCTGTTGGACGGGATTACCCGTTGGACCAAGGTGGCGACTTCCGGCGTGGTATTGTTCGGGATTGCTCTGGTATTCACCTTTAACGCGCTGGTATCCATTCTGCAGTTCATCGCCAACGAAGATACGCTGCAAGGACTGGTGTTCTGGACCATGGGTAGCCTGGCACGCTCATCCTGGGAAAAACTCGGCATTCTGCTGGCGGTGCTAGCCGTAGTGATGCCGCTGTCAATGATGAGTTCGTGGAAGCTGACCGCGTTGCGTTTAGGCGAAGATCGCGCCATCAGCTTCGGCATCAACGTACGCCGTTTGCGTCTGGCGACACTGCTGCGCATTAGCTTCCTGTCGGCGCTGTCGGTCGCGTTCGTCGGGCCGATTGGTTTTATTGGTCTGGTTGCGCCGCATATTGCCCGTATGATTTTTGGCGAGGATCACCGCTTTTATCTACCAGCCAGCGCCCTGACCGGCGCACTGGTGTTGTCGCTGGCCTCCGTCGCCTCTAAAAACCTGCTGCCGGGGGTCATTATTCCGGTAGGGATTGTCACCTCGCTGGTAGGGGTTCCTTTCTTCCTCAGTATTATTCTGCGTAACCGGGGGAATGTATGAGCCACAACGGACTGTCGATTTCTCATTTTTCCGCGGGTTATCCGAAGCGAAGCATTATTAACGATCTCTCGGTGCCGCTGTTGCCGCGCGGTAAGATAACGGTGCTGCTGGGGCCAAACGGCAGCGGTAAATCAACGCTGCTGCGTGCGCTGGCGGGTTTGGGACAAGCCCAAGGCGACCTGCTGTTGGATGACGTTAACCTGATGCAGTTGCCGTTCGCCAAACGGGCGGAAAAAGTGGTGTATTTGCCGCAATCGTTGCCTGCCGGCGTGCATCTTCACGTGCTGGAGTCGATCATCGTCGCCCAACGTGCCTCCGGTGAGCTGCACTACGACAGCAACGAAGACGAGGTGCTGACGCTGCTCAGGCAACTGGGTATTTCGCATCTGGCGATGAGCTATCTGGACCAGCTTTCCGGCGGTCAGAAACAGTTGGTCGGGTTGGCGCAGTCGCTGATCCGTCAGCCGTCATTACTCTTGCTGGATGAACCGCTCAGCGCGCTTGACCTCAACTACCAATTCCACGTGATGGACCTGGTGCGTCAGGAAACGCGCAAGCGCAATATCGTGACGGTGGTGGTGGTGCACGACATCAATATCGCGCTGCGCCATGGCGACCACGTGCTGATGCTGAAAGACGGCAAACTGATTGCCAACGGCGAGCCGGCCGAAGTCATCAGTGAAGACAGTCTGGCGCAGGTATACGGTGTACGCGGCCGTATAGAGCGTTGTTCCCAGGGGATCCCGCAAGTGATGATCGATGGACTGGTGACTGCACCGACGCTGTAAACATCAGCCTTGTCACCCGGCCGGTCACAACAAAAAACGCCCGTTCATACCAATGTTCGGGCGTTTTTTTATGGGTTACCGTCACCGCCCAGCCGGCGGCGACGAACGGTCAGGATTTCGCCGGCAGCGTCACCCAATAACCCGGCTGATACGGCAGCGGCAAAAATTTCTCATGGAAAGTACGGAAAGTCGCATCAGGATCGATGTCTTTGAATAAATCCGGATGCAGCCATTTCGCCATTACCTGAATCGCCACAAACTGATATGGGCTGTCATAAAATTGATGCCAGATAGCATGGGCCTTGCCGTTGGTAGCCACGGGTAAGGTTTTGAATGCCGAACGCTCCATCAGTTTCTGCAGGCGCTGCAACGCTTGCTGTTTGTCGGCTCCCGGCCCGACGCCCACCCAACCATTGGCGGTATTGTAGTTTTTCCAGTTGGCACCGGTGACGATCACCACGTCCGGGCGCGCACTGATAATCTGCTCCGGATTCAGGGTGCCGAAAGTACCGGGAATAATTCCCTTGGCGATATTGATGCCGCCGGCGGCCTCCACCATTTTCCCGAAGTTTTCATTGCCGAATGACATACAGCACTCTTCGTCATAACCACCGGCGCGGTCGATCATCACTTTTGGACGCGGTCCCTGATAGTTCTTCAGGCGCTCGGTCACAAGCTCAATCTGCTGGCGACGGAACTGCACGATCTCTTCGGCGCGTGCCGGCTTACCCAGCAGTTGGCCCATGATGCGGATGCTTTTCTCGGCGTTTTCAAACGGCTTTTCACGAAAGTCGATAAACACTACCGGAATGCCCAAGCCGCTGAGTTTTTCAATCAGCTTGGCTTCATCGGTAGCGGCTTTCGCTTCCAGATTCATCAGCACCAGATCCGGCTTCAGATTCACCGCCTGCTCAACGTTGAAAGTACCGTCTTTGGCGCCGCCAAAAGTGGGTAATTGTTTAATCTGCGGGTATTTATGCTCATACGCCAGATAGCCGTCATAGTCGGCCTTCGGCAAATCATCTCGCCAGCCGACCACGCGCTGGAACGGCGCCTCGGTATCAAACGCCGCCAACAGATAAATCTGTCGCCCTTCCCCCAGAATCACACGCTTAACATCAGACTTAATCTCAACTTTTCTGCCGCTTACGTCTTCCACTACGATCGGAGCGGCGTTGACTGCCGAAACTAACCCCAACACCATGCCAACGGCACACAACCACTTTTGCATTCTATTATTCCCTGACTATTTACAAGTAATGAGATTCATTATCATTCAATGTAAATAATAAAGTTGCAGTTGTATTCGGGCAATATGTTTCACATGAAAAAGAGAGGATATTTGTTTGATATACCCGTCATACTTCAAGTTGCAGGTGCGTTGGCTGCGTTCGTTCACCCGAATCACTTACCTGAGTAAGCTCATCGGGATTCTCTCTCTTGCCGTCTTCCTGCAACTCGAATTATTTTGGGTATACACGGCAGGAAGGCTGGCAAAAAACGAAATACAACGACCACGCGAAGACAGTGAACCAGAGACATTTACACAGCGTCGCACTTACCCTATCAACGGGCGAATGCCTCCCGCCACTTCAGGTTGCGTGGTGAGATACAGCACAATACCGGCAAAAGTCAGCATGATTCCCCCCGCCAGCGACAAGGCGGACCAAAACAGAGGCTGCCAGCGTGAAGCTGTACCGTTACGACTCAGGCGTTCCAACTGACGGCGACAAAACAATACGGCCATCCCCAGCAGCGAAACGGTAAGCGCCGTTCCCAGCGCCATGGTCAGGGCTGAGATCACCCCCCAGAAAAACACTCCCAGTACTTTGGCGAACAGCAGCACCAGTATCGCGCCGGAACACGGGCGCAGCCCCATAGCCAACACGACCATCAGGCGAGAACGCCAACCATCGCTATGGTTGAGTGCATCTGCCGCCGGCACATGCTGGTGGCCGCACCCACAGTGTTCATCATGTCGATGGCGTCTGGCTGGCGGCGCCAATCGTTCTGCCGCCGTCGGCGCCGCAATCGGCGTTAGGGCATGAAGGCGAGGTCTGGCACGAGGGAATAGCGTTGCCGACAAGCGCCGCAATGCGCGTAAGCACAGCCAGCCGCCCAGAACGATCACCAGCACAAAACTACTTTTTTCCATCCAGAAACTGCCGATGTGCAATGCTTTGCTGGAAAGTTGCAATACCGCCAGCACTAGGGTGACCAACACTACGGCCACCAGTCCTTGCAGCAAGGCGGAAGCCAGGGTCAACTGCAAACTGCTTTTCAGCCGGGACGGATGGGTCGCCAGATAGGTCGCGATCACCACTTTGCCATGACCCGGGCCAACAGCGTGCAACACACCGTACACCAGACTGAACATCACCAGCGTCCAGCCGGCCTGATGGGGCCGCGCCTGCACCTGCTCCATCAAATCCGACATCTGCTGATGCAGCGACCGCTGCCATTCAATGCTTTGCAGCAGAATCGATGGCCACCAGACCAGTGCCTGCCATGCGGCCACGCCCATCAGCAGTAAAAACAGCGCCGGCGGCCACCAGCGTAAATAACGTCGGAGAATGCGCAGGCGATTTACTGGCATTGCAGCGTAACCTGCTGAGCAAACTGTTTTCCCAATTCTACATCTTTGGACGGTTTGGCATTTTTATCCAACGACAACGCATAGGACTGGAGTGATGCATCCGGTTTAGGCGTCATCAACGTCGCTTTACAGCGAGCAGCCAGCGCAGCGCCAATCTGAATCGCTTTGTCGTCTTTATACGACATATCAACAAAGTAAGTCGGGTCATACGTGGAAATCAGCAGCGGAGCCCCCGCCAGCGGCTGTGGATGAGCCAGCGGCAACACGAATTCCAGCACCGCTTTATTGCCCGAACGGGAAAGGTGATATTCCGTTGGTAACGACTGGTATTTCACAGGCTTTCCATTCCGATAGATATCAGTAAAGTAATGCTGCCCCAGCACATTCGCCATCACTTCCGCTGCCAG
Organism: Dickeya sp. ws52; assembly: GCF_007210685.1. Taxonomy (NCBI): domain Bacteria; kingdom Pseudomonadati; phylum Pseudomonadota; class Gammaproteobacteria; order Enterobacterales; family Pectobacteriaceae; genus Dickeya; species Dickeya sp. ws52. The sequence continues at coordinate 104,234 of NZ_SZVX01000006.1, read as the reverse complement.
TTTCTTCCATACTTCAGAGTCTTTAGCGGCGTTGCCAGCATCGTAAAGCAAATCCGCAGAAGTGATAGGATCCATGGTCCAGTTCATGCGCAGCCCGGTGATCTGGTCGTCTTTCCCTTCCACGGTGGTTGTCATATCGATAAAACTGTGTGGATGGGCCAGCGCCGGACCGGAAACCGCCATTATCATCAATAGCAGGCAGCTTACCCAACGGCATGAAAAGCCTGAACTGTTATAATGTAACATTATTTATCCTGACCATTTTCGCCATTATCGGCAGGCCGGCGTCCCCAGCGCGAGCGAGCACTCACCTGCGTACACAACATAAAGACCGGCAATACCAGCAGAGCCATGACCCAGAAGGTTCCCCCCTGCAGATACTCAAACAGAAAACCGGATACCACCGTCATCACAGCGACGGCGCCGCCAGTCCCCAACGCCGAATAGGCAGCCTGTAAACGCAGTACGTCGGCATCGTGGCGTGACGCGATAAACCGCATTGCGGCCAGATGGCAAACCGTGAACGTGCCGCAATGCAAAATCTGCATCACGATCAACCACGGCAACGACACCGTGGCCCCCATCAGGCTCCAGCGCACCACACTGCACACCGCAGACAAGACCAACAAGCCGGACGCACTCCAATGCCGGAACAGACGATGACTGAACGCAAAAATGACAATTTCCGCCACCACGCCAAGCGACCACAGATAACCGATAACCGCCGCCGAATACCCCGCTTGTTGCCAGTAAATCACGCTAAAGCCGTAATAGGCGGCATGAGCCCCCTGCAACAACGACACACAGAGTAAAAAACGCCAAATCGCCGACTCGCGCAGCAGCACACGCCACGGCGTGGCGGTTGTTTGCGTCTGGTGGCGCTTGACGGAAGCCGGCATCACATGCGGCCGCAGCGCCATCCCCAGCAGCATCGATAACAGCCCCGCCGCCAGAGTGACCAGAATCGCCTGATGCCCCCAGACCACCACCAGTTGCCCGGTGACGGCGGAGCCAATCACAAACGCCACCGAGCCCCACACCCGCACCCGACCGTAATCCAGAGGCATCTGTTTTTGCCAGGTCGCCGCCAGCGCATCGGTAAGCGGAATCAACGGGGCAAAGAACAGGTTGAAACCGACCATCACCAGCATCAACCATAACCAGGCGCTGCCCAGCCAGAAGCCGATGAAAGCCAACAGCGATAACAACGCCAATCCCCTCAGTACGGTAATCAATCGGGCGGGGTCTTTCACCAGCGGTGTAATGAACAGGCTACCGACAAATCGCGCCACCAGCCCGGCGCCAAGCAGAATGCCGATCGCCTCGGCGGATAACCCTTCGCCTTTGAGCCAGCCGCCCCAAAAAGGCAGGAAAATGCCATAACTGAAGAAATAGGTGAAATAGCCGAGCGCCAGCCAGGATGTGGATTGCAAAACCATGTCGTCTCCCCTCTACGGTCGGTTACTCTGGCAGAGAGCCGGAGCAGACGCAACGGGAAGCGGAAAAACAAACGCCAGCCCGAAGGCTGGCGTTGGCAGGGCATCCGAGCCAGTCGGACGCCATCAGGCAGGTTATCAGGCGTAAACCGGGAAACGGGCGCAGATATCCAGCACTTGCTGTTTGACGCGCTCGATAACGGCTTCGTCATTGATGTTGTCCAGCACATCGCAAATCCAGCCGGCCAGTTCACGGACTTCCGCTTCTTTGAAGCCGCGGCGGGTGGCCGCCGGCGTACCGATACGGATGCCGGAGGTCACGAACGGGCTCTTCGGATCGTTCGGCACGCTGTTTTTGTTTACGGTGATATTGGCACGGCCCAGCGCGGCGTCAGCTTCTTTACCGGTTAAGTTCTTGCTGACCAGATCCAGCAGGAACAGGTGGTTTTCAGTACCGCCGGACACCACGTTGAAACCGCGGGACAGGAACACTTCCACCATCGCCTTGGCGTTTTTCGCTACCTGCTGCTGGTAAGTTTTGAATTCCGGCTCCATCGCTTCTTTCAGCGCTACCGCTTTACCCGCGATAACGTGCATCAGCGGGCCGCCCTGACCGCCCGGGAATACGGCGGAATTCAGTTTCTTGTACAGTTCTTCGTCGCCGCCTTTGGCCAGGATCAAGCCGCCACGCGGACCGGCCAGCGTTTTGTGGGTAGTGGTGGTCACGATGTGTGCGTGCGGAACCGGGTTAGGGTAAACGCCGGCAGCGATCAGACCGGCGACGTGCGCCATGTCGACGAACAAATAAGCGCCGATGCTGTCGGCGATTTCACGCATCTTCGCCCAGTCAACGATGCCGGAATACGCAGAGAAGCCGCCCACGATCATTTTCGGCTTGTGAGTGCGCGCCAGTTCGGCCATTTCGTCGTAGTTGATTTTGCCGCTCTCATCAATGCCGTAAGGCACGACGTTATACAGCTTACCGGACAGGTTAACCGGAGAGCCGTGAGTCAAGTGGCCGCCGTGCGCCAGATTCATACCCAGAATGGTGTCGCCCGGCTGCAGCAATGCAGTATAGACGGCGAAGTTAGCTTGAGAACCGGAGTGCGGCTGAACGTTGGCATAATCGGCGCCGAACAGTTCTTTAGCGCGATCGATAGCCAGCTGTTCAACCACGTCGACGTATTCGCAACCGCCGTAGTAGCGTTTGCCCGGATACCCTTCGGCGTATTTGTTGGTCAGCTGAGACCCCTGGGCCTGCATGACGCGTGGACTGGTATAGTTTTCTGACGCAATCAGTTCAATGTGCTCTTCCTGACGCACCACTTCTTGCTGCATTGCTTGCCATAGCTCGGCATCGTAATCGGCAATGTTCATTTCACGCTTTAACATCCGCATCTCCTGACTCAGCTAACTTGCTTCTTTATTAAAAATCACCCCAGAGGGCCGTGGGTACATAGTGTAAACCGTTTTGGACTGGCGATGATAGAGCTTGACAGAGGTTTTTACGCAAACGATTAGCTACAGGCTACACAAGGCTTCTCGTCTTGCCGGGATTTATCGTTCTGGCTGACTTTTTCTCATTCTCCACCTGCAATTTTTTCATGCACGCGATTCTGTTTCCCCACACCGTTTCCCAGAACATCACGAGGTCTTTACAGGCCACCCTCTTTTCAATAAGATGCATTTTAAATACAACTTAAAGACAACAATATAGAGGTTCACCATGCTGGATCAACAAACCATCGCCACCATCAAATCCACGATTCCCTTGCTGGCCGAAACAGGCCCGGCGCTGACCGCTCACTTCTATCAGCGGATGTTCCACCATAATCCGGAACTGAAAAGACATCTTCAATATGAGTAATCAGCGTAATGGCGATCAGCGTGAAGCGCTGTTCAATGCCATTTGCGCCTATGCCACACACATTGAGAACCTGCCGGCGCTGTTGCCTGCCGTCGAGCGAATCGCCCAGAAACATACCAGCTTCAACATCCGGCCGGAGCAGTATCAGATAGTGGGCACTCACCTGCTGGCAACGCTGGAAGAAATGTTCCAGCCCGGTCAGGCGGTGCTGGATGCCTGGGGCAAAGCCTACAACGTACTGGCAGACGTCTTTATCAAGCGGGAAAGCGACATTTATCAGCAAAGCGCCGAACAAAGCGGTGGGTGGCATGGCACACGGCCGTTTCGTATCGTGGCGAAACAGCCGCAAAGCAGCCTGATCATAAGCTTTACGCTGGAGCCCGTCGACGGCGGCCCGGTTGCGGCGTTTCGCCCCGGTCAGTATCTGGCGGTTTACATCCGCGATAAGCGCTTCGAATACCAGGAGATTCGTCAGTACTCACTCACTAATGAACCGAACGGACGCTATTACCGCATCGCAGTTAAGCGTGAAGCTCAGGGCAGCGTTTCGGGCTATCTGCATGATATTGCCCAGGAAGGCGATGTGATTGAACTGGCGGCGCCGCACGGTGATTTCTTTCTGGATACGCCGGCATCAACGCCGGTGGCGCTGATTTCCGCCGGTGTCGGCCAAACCCCGATGCTCAGCATGTTGCATAGTCTGAAACAACAGCAACATCAGGGCGAGGTATTCTGGTTACACGCGGCTGAAAACGCGGAGGTACACGCCTTCGCGGATGAAATCGCCAACGTCGGTGCCGCATTGCCGCAATTCCACTCCTACGTCTGGTATCGGGAAACATCGCTGCAAGCCGCGAACCACCTCTCTGTTTTTCACGGTTTAATGACGCTGAAGAACCTTCCGGCACCACTGCCGGTGGCGGACTTACAATGCTATTTGTGCGGACCGGTCGCCTTTATGCAATTTATCGCGCGCCAACTATTGGAATTGGGGATGACCGAATCGCAGATTCATTATGAATGTTTTGGTCCACATAAAGTGATATAGCCGACAGAAATTACTTTCATTTATGTCAACAGGCCGGTCATGGCCTGTTTTATTTCCCACCAATAAATGCCGTCACGCCTTATTTCCACCACGCTCTGATGAATGTTTCATCTCTTATTATTTTATGTTGAAAAATAAATACGTTATAGGAAAAACAACTGCCACCGACCCCTTCCGCGTCTTATTCCCGAACACAAAGAGAGTTAAGACATTCTATATAAATAAGAAATAAAAAACACAATGTTACATTTAAAACAGCGTTTCATTATTGTCTGTCATTGAAAAACAAATAAATAGACTGTATTCATTGGCAGCCCTTATGCGATACCAACGACAAATCTTCATTATTGTTAATGAAATAGGATTAACACATCATGAAGTTCACTGCATGGTATTCCTTGAGGTCAATAAATAAAAATAACCCATAGATATATATGGAAATTATTTTTAACACTTAAGATAAGAGTCAACTAAGGAAAAATATGATGAACAAAGCTTCAGGACGTTCTTTTACCCGCTCTTCAAAATATCTGCTGGCTACCTTGATCGCCGGTATGATGGCCTCTGGTGTTTCCGCTGCCGAGTTGGTTAGCAATAAAGCGTTGGAATCTGCCCCCGCCGCCGGCTGGGCGTCGCAGAATGGTTTCACGACCGGCGGCGCCGCTGCAACCAGCGACAATATCTACATCGTCACGAATATCAGCGAATTCACCAGTGCCCTTAGCGCCGGTGCAGTGGCAAAGATCATTCAAATTAAAGGGACGATCGATATCAGCGGCGGTACGCCTTACACCGATTTCGCGGATCAAAAAGCCCGCAGCCAGATTAACATTCCAGCCAATACCACGGTTATCGGGCTTGGCACCGACGCCAAATTCATCAACGGCTCTCTGATTATTGACGGTACGGACGGCACCAACAACGTCATCATCCGTAACGTCTATATCCAGACGCCGATTGACGTAGAGCCGCACTACGAAAAAGGTGATGGCTGGAACGCCGAGTGGGACGCCATGAATATCACCAATGGCGCACATCATGTGTGGATCGATCATGTCACCATCAGTGACGGCAACTTCACCGACGACATGTACACCACCAAAGACGGTGAAACCTACGTGCAGCATGACGGCGCTCTGGATATCAAGCGCGGTTCCGACTACGTAACCATCTCAAACAGCCTGATCGACCAGCACGACAAAACCATGCTGATCGGCCACAGCGACACGAACTCCGCCCAGGACAAAGGCAAGCTGCACGTCACGCTGTTCAACAACGTATTCAACCGCGTAACCGAACGCGCGCCTCGCGTACGTTACGGCAGCATCCACAGCTTCAACAACGTTTTCAAAGGTGATGCGAAAGATCCGGTATACCGTTACCAATACAGCTTTGGTATCGGTACCAGCGGCAGCGTGTTGTCCGAGGGCAACAGCTTCACGATTGCGAACCTGAGCGCCAGCAAAGCATGTAAAGTTGTGAAGAAATTCAACGGCTCCATTTTCTCTGACAACGGTTCCGTCCTGAACGGCAGCGCCGTCGATCTGTCTTGCGGTTTCAGCGCCTACACCAGCAAGATCCCTTACATTTACGATGTTCAGCCGATGACGACCGTACTGGCTCAGTCCATTACGGACAACGCCGGCTCAGGCAAACTGTAATTTCGCGTATTCAACGGCTGCCCAGCAGGCAGCCGTTTTTACTATCCGTTTTTACTCTCCGTTTTTACTCGCCCGCGTTTTCCATTCGTTGTCCCTGTTCTCTCATTTTCGTCCATTCATAGCCGATCTCCATTCATACCTCTCAGGTATTCACGCCGATGTTAACCAGCCATTGCCTTAACGACGAAACGCACCAAAAAAATGCATAAAAAACTAATCAATTGATTTTAAACAATTAAACAAAACGCGCGCGTAACACAAAGTTACAAAAACAATCAACAATATAAATAAAATTAATAGATCAGATTACCACCGACGTGAAACCGCTCACAAAATAAGCACCCAAAACACATGAGTGTTCGCCAAAACAAAAGACGAAATGGTATTTCGTTTTATGACACTCGAGTCATCCATAGACACATTGGGATCCTCCACGGAGCAAACAAAGCACTAAGGAAAAGCGTTATGAACAACTTACTCATGTCTTCCGTTTCAATACAGAAAACAGCCGGATGTTCTGCCCAGGGAACCACCAAAAACGTCCTGGCCGCCCTTATCGCTACGACGATGATGGTATCCGTCGCTTCTGCCGCCAGTCTGCAAACCACCAAAGCGACGGAAGGCGCCTCCACCGGTTGGGCAACGGAAAGCGGCGGAACAACGGGCGGTGCTAAAGCGTCATCATCTAAAATCTACGCCGTAAAAAACATTAGCGAATTTAAGGCGGCACTCAATGGAACAGATTCATCACCTAAAATTATTCAGGTGACGGCGGCGATTGATATCAGCGGCGGCAAAGCCTACACCAGCTTTGACGACCAGAAAGCCCGCAGCCAGATCAGTATTCCCGCCAATACCACCATCATCGGCATCGGCAACAAAGGAAAATTCACCAACGGTTCGCTGGTTGTGAAAGGCGTCAGCAACGTTATCCTGCGTAACCTGTACATCGAAACGCCGGTAGACGTGGCGCCGCATTATGAAGATGGGGACGGCTGGAATGCTGAATGGGACGCCGTGGTGATCGACAGTACCGATCATGTATGGGTTGATCACGTGACCATCAGCGACGGTAGCTTTACGGATGACAAATACACCACCAAAAATGGCGAAAAATATGTCCAGCATGACGGTGCGCTGGATATCAAGCGCGGTTCAGATTACGTCACCATCTCTAACAGCCGCTTCGAGCTGCATGACAAAACCATCCTGATCGGCCACAGCGACAACAACGGTTCGCAGGATGCCGGTAAACTGCGCGTCACTTTCCACAACAACCTGTTCGACCGTGTCGGTGAACGTACTCCGCGCGTACGCTTCGGTAACGTTCATGCCTACAACAACGTCTACACCAGCGACGTCAATCATAAAGCTTACCGCTATCAGTACAGCTTCGGCATCGGCACCAGCGGCAGCCTGCTGTCTGAGTACAATGCATTTACCATTGATAACCTCAAGAAGATCAACGGCCGCGATAAGGAATGTAGCGTCGTCAAAGCGTTTAACGGCAAGATCTTCTCCGATAAAGGATCAATCATCAACGGCGCCTCGTACAACCTGAACGGGTGCGGCTTTGGCTTCAACACCTATTCCGCCAAGATCCCATACAAATATTCAGCGCAACCCATCACCACCAACCTGGCAAGCAGCATCAGCAGCAATGCGGGGTACGGCAAACTGTAATTTGTATTCACTTGCGAAGGCCGCCGGAAACGGCGGCCTTATCTCCTCGCCAAGTCACCATGATCTCAAATTTTGTAACAACCGTGTCAGCGGGGAAAAAACAGCGTCTATCACGGCAAATAGGGGTCGCTCGCATTAATAAGGTACTTAAATTAATAAAATTATATTTAATAAAATTCGAATTATTTGTTAACAGTTTTATTTATGTCAGACAAAAATTCTGAATTATATGACTGAATTTAAAAGAAAATTCAATTCAACATCCATTAGCAAAAGTTACCGGTCTCGATCACAGTTTAGACAAAATTAACAGCCACCATAAGAAAACGAGATTTTGATCGCAAAACATCTCCCCCGAAATGCTTAAAAATCCACCTTGCCGAAGGACAAAATGGCATTTCATTTTTTCACAAACGGCTTTTTGAATTCTTAACAATGCATTTGGATTAGCGCCTACAGCGCAAGGAAACGGTCTATGAAAAACACGCGTGTACGTTCTATCGGAACCAAAAGTTTACTGGCTGCCGTTGTAACAGCAGCACTGATGGCTACCTCTGCTTATGCGGCAGTAGAAACTGATGCCGCAACAACTGGCTGGGCAACGCAAAACGGCGGCACTACCGGTGGCGCGAAGGCAGCAAAAGCAGTTGAAGTAAAAAACATTAGCGACTTTAAAAAAGCCCTGAATGGAACCGACTCATCACCCAAAATCATCAAAGTAACAGGACCGATTGACATCAGTGGCGGCAAAGCCTACACCAGTTTCGATGATCAGAAAGCGCGTAGCCAGATCAGTATTCCGTCCAATACCACCATTATCGGTGTTGGCAGCAATGGTAAATTCACCAACGGTTCTCTGGTGATCAAAGGCGTAAGCAACGTTATCCTGCGTAACCTGTATATCGAAACGCCGGTAGACGTAGCACCGCATTATGAAAGTGGAGATGGCTGGAACGCCGAGTGGGATGCAGCTGTTATCGACAACTCTACCAACGTCTGGGTTGACCACGTCACCATCAGCGACGGTAGCTTCACCGACGACAAATACACCACCAAAGATGGTGAAAAATACGTTCAGCACGACGGCGCACTGGATATCAAGAAAGGGTCTGACTACGTCACTATTTCTTACAGCCGCTTCGAACTGCACGACAAAACCATCCTGATCGGCCACAGCGACAGCAACGGCTCTCAGGATTCCGGCAAACTGCGCGTCACCTTCCACAACAACGTGTTCGACCGCGTGACTGAACGTGCCCCGCGCGTACGTTTTGGTAGCATCCATGCTTACAACAACGTTTATCTGGGCGACGTGAAACACAGCGTTTATCCGTACCTGTACAGCTTCGGCCTGGGCACCAGCGGCAGCATCCTGTCTGAGTCCAACTCCTTCACGCTCTCCAACCTGAAGAGCATTGATGGTAAAAACCCAGAATGTAGCATCGTGAAGCAATTCAACAGCAAGGTGTTCTCCGATAAAGGCTCACTGGTTAACGGCTCAACTACCACCAAGCTGGATACCTGTGGTCTGACGGCGTACAAACCGACTCTGCCGTATAAAGACAAGCCTCAAGCCATGACAAGCAGCCTGGCTACCAGCATCAACAACAACGCAGGCTACGGCAAACTGTAATACCCCTGTCGACAACAGCGGCCGCTTGAAAAAGCGGCCGTTTTTTGCATCAATCGCAGGAAGAAAAGGTCATCATCATGAAAATAACCACCTGGAAACGCACGCTTTTTCTCGGTTCCCTACTGTGTCTGCCGATATCCTTCGCACAGGCCGCAAACACTGCGCCAGAATCCCCCGCGTCCTCTTCACAGCCGATACTAAATGTCACAACGCTGGGACCAAACACCCTGATTAGCGGCCGGGTAGCGTATCGTGATATACGTTTTCCCGCCACGTTGCTCATCAAGGATCAACGCGGCGTCGAACACAGTGTAAAAACCGATATCCAGGGACGATTTTATGCAGATGTCTCTTCAATGGTCGCACCACTGCGCCTGTCAGCCGTTGAAGCCGGCGGGCAAAACTGCCTTGCCAGCAATCAGCTGCGTGCGGTGTGCCTGAGTGCACTGGTTCCCCAATTACGTGATGGTCATGAAAATCGTATTAACATCAACCCGTTGACCGATCGTATTTTATCCGATGTCGCTGCATCGGCCGGTTATATTGGCCCACAGCAACTGATCGACGCCACGACGCTGCCATCTTTATCGACGGCAGCCTGGGAAACCGCTTACCGTGAATTCCATGCCGGCTTTGACGATGCCTTAAAGCAGGCTGGTATTGCCGCCCCTTCGCAGTTCGATCCGCTTACTTATCCTGATGTACTGACGCCTGCCGTTACACAGATGCTTCAGGTCATTAACCACGCCCGCAATTACCACAATGACAGCGGCCAGGCCGGCCATACGGTACTGACGGACATCGCATTTCGCCCGATTGTAGGGTTGAATGCCTCCGGCAGTTACGAGCCTCTGGATCTGACCAGCGCCAGCCAACAGCGTAAAGCGCTGGAGCAAGCGCGTACCCGTATTTTCATCGTCAGCGACTCAACCGCGGCGACCTATGAAACAGCACGTTTTCCGCGCATGGGCTGGGGGCAAGTATTTGCACAACAGCTCCGCCCGGACAGCCATATTGCTGTCGTTAACGGCGCCCGTTCGGGGAGAAGCTCGCGGGATTTCTACTACGAAGGTTGGTTCCGCCAAATGGAGCCGTTTATGCGTCCGGGCGATTACTTGTTTATCGGTATGGGGCACAATGATCAAAACTGCGATAGCCAGAAAGCGGTTCGCGGTGCGGCGGATGTCGCCAACCTTTGCACCTACCCCAATAGCGCTGACGGTAAGCCGCAATACCCCCAGGGCAAACCGGATATGTCTTTCCAGATCTCACTGGAACGCTATATTCGTTACGCCCGGGCACATCGGATGATCCCCGTATTATTGACCCCGACTGCACGCGTCAAAAATGCAGAAGGAAAGAACGGAACACCGGCAGTCCACAGCCATCTGACGAAGCAAAACAAAGCCGGCGGTTATGCGTTTATCGGCGATTACACCCAGACCATTCGTGATACGGCCAGCAAAAATAAGGTGCCGTTACTGGATGTGGAAACGGCAACGTTGGCACTGGCCAATCAGGGGGACGGACAACAATGGCAGCAATACTGGCTGGCGGTTGATCCGGAACTTTACCCTTATTACCGCGATCAGGCCGGCAGCCTGACTCAACCTGATACCACCCACTTCCAGCAGAAAGGCGCTCAAGCGGTCGCCGCGATAGTCGCTGACCAGATCAAGGCGACCCCCTCTTTGCGGGAATTGGCAGGCAAGCTGCAAGCAACCACGCAGTAATACTAAAAAACAAGGTTTATAGGACGTTACCCGTGCATGAAGCACCTGGACCTCTGTCACTCACCACTAAAGGAATATGTGTATGTTAAAGACGATCTCTGGAACCCTTGCGCTGTCGCTGATTATCGCCGCCAGCGTACATCAGGCGCAGGCAGCCACAACTTATAACGCGGTGGTGTCAAAAGCCGCCAGCGACGGCAAGACCTTCAAAACCATTGCCGACGCCATCGCCAGCGCACCGGCCGGGAGTACGCCGTTTGTCATTCTGGTCAAGAACGGCGTTTACAACGAACGCCTGACGATTACCCGCAGTAACCTGCATCTCAAAGGCGAAAGCCGTAGCGGCACAGTGATCGCCGCCACCACCGCAGCCGGTACGCTGAAATCAGACGGCAGCAAATGGGGAACGGCCGGCAGCAGCACGGTGACCATCAGCGCCAAGGATTTCAGCGCCCAGTCACTGACTATTCGCAATGACTTTGATTTCCCGGCTAATCAGGCCAAAAGCGATAGCGATAGCACAAAAATCAAGGACACTCAGGCAGTAGCGCTTTATGTAACCAAAAGCGGTGACCGCGCCTACTTCAAAGATGTCAGCCTGGTAGGCTATCAGGACACGCTGTATGTTTCCGGCGGCCGCAGCTTTTTCTCTGACTGCCGGATCAGCGGCACCGTTGACTTCATCTTTGGCGACGGCACGGCATTATTCGACAACTGCGATCTGGTATCTCGCTACCGCGCCGACGTGAAGAGTGGCAACGTCTCCGGTTATCTGACGGCCCCCAGTACCAACATCAAACAGAAATATGGCCTGGTGATCACCAACAGCCGCGTCATTCGGGAAAGTGACTCCGTCCCGGCCAAGAGCTATGGACTGGGGCGCCCCTGGCATCCGACAACGACCTTCTCTGACGGACGCTACGCAGACCCGAACGCTATCGGCCAGACCGTATTCCTGAACACCAGCATGGATAATCACATTTATGGCTGGGATAAGATGTCGGGTAAAGACAAAGACGGCAACACCATTTGGTTCTATCCGGCAGACTCCCGTTTCTTCGAGTACAAGTCTTACGGCGCCGGCGCAGCAAAAAGCTCTGATCGCCGACAACTCACCGACGCACAAGCGGCAGAGTACACCCAAAGCAAAATACTGGGGGACTGGACGCCGACCTTACCCTGATTTGTTCATGCAAAACAGCCAGCCGATATCGGCTGGCTGTTGATATTCCGCAGTTCAAACAACTGCCGTCAGATAGCTGTTTCGTCTTCTTCACCGGTGCGGATACGAATAACTCGAGCCACATCAAAGACAAAAATCTTACCGTCGCCAATCTTGCCGGTCTGTGCGGTATTCATAATCGTTTCCACACAGGTATCAACAATATCGTCAGACACGACGATCTCAATTTTCACTTTCGGCAGGAAGTCCACCATATATTCCGCGCCGCGATACAGCTCGGTATGGCCCTTCTGGCGCCCGAATCCTTTTACCTCTGTGACGGTCATCCCCGTGATACCGACCTCAGCCAGCGCCTCACGTACATCATCCAGTTTGAACGGTTTAATAATCGCATCAATTTTTTTCATGGTGAAATCCTAATCATCACTATGTAGCGGCCAGAGCCAGCACGGCGAAATCACAGTCGGCCATGCAATTCACAATAACTTAACACTATTCTTTAAAATCGTTGGCGTCCAGTTCGTGTCGCGCCAGCAATTTATAAAATTCCGTACGGTTACGCCCGGCCATACGTGCAGCCTGCGTCACATTGCCCTTAGCGATTTGCAGTAATTTTCGCAAATAGTTGAGCTCAAATTGGTTACGCGCTTCGGCAAACGTCGGCAGCGCCGTATTCTCACCTTCCAGTGCCTGCTCAACCAGCGCATCACCAATAACCGGTACACTGGTCAGCGCAACACACTGTTCAATCACATTCACCAGTTGGCGTACGTTTCCTGGCCAACTGGCCGCCATCAGGCGCTTCATGGCATCGGTCGAAAAACTGCGAACAAAGGGTTTATGCCGCGCTGCCGCTTCACGCAGTAAATGGTTCGCCAGCAACGGAATATCCTCAGCACGCTCATGCAATGCCGGCAGCTTGAGATTCACCACATTGAGACGATAGTAAAGGTCTTCACGAAACTCGCCTTTTTCCATCGCCTTAGGTAAATCCCGGTGGGTGGCGGAGATAATTCGCACATTGATATCCCTATCCCGATTACTTCCCAGCGGCCTGACTTTACGCTCTTGCAACACACGCAACAACTTCACTTGCAGCGCTAGCGGCATGTCTCCGATTTCATCCAGAAACAGGGTTCCCCCTTCCGCCGCCTGAAATAACCCTTCACGTTGACTGACGGCACCGGTAAATGCGCCTTTCGCATGACCGAATAGCTCGGACTCCAGCAAGGGCTCGGGTAATGCACCGCAGTTTATGGCGATAAACGGCATACCGGCACGAGGGCTGGCCGCATGAATCGCCTGCGCCAGTACTTCCTTCCCCGTACCGCTCTGACCGTTAATCAGTACGCTAACGTCCGACTGCGCCACCATTTTTGCCTGTTCGAGCAGACGTTGCATAATCGGGCTGCGCGTCACTACGGCGGCACGCCAACTTTCATCGCTCGCCGGCGGTGAGAGCTTTAGCGCGTCATCGATCGCTTTATACAATGCATCGCGATCAACCGGCTTCGTCAAAAAACTGAATACGCCCTGTTGCGTTGCGGCGACCGCTTCGGGAATAGAGCCATGTGCGGTCAGGATAATCACCGGCATCCCCGGCTGATTTTTCTGGATTTCAGCAAACAGAGCCAGTCCATCCATTTCATCCATGCGCAAATCGCTGATCACCAGATCAATCTTTTCCCGCTGCAACAATCGCAACGCATCCTGACCATTGGTTGCTGTGGTGACGGTAAACCCCTCGCTGGTCAGACGCATCCCCAGTAACTTCAACAGACTGGGATCATCGTCAACTAACAGCAGACTGGCGGATTTTCTGGCGGTCATTCGCTTTTCATTCCTTTTTTCACCACGGCGGGCGGTGTTTCGTTCTCACCGGTTTTCCCCCGGCGGCCTTCGCCATCAGGCAAATCGCCCTGCACTGTCTTGCGCGATGAGAGCTGGCGTTCGATATCGGTCAAATTTTCCAGTTTACGTGTTGTGGATTCCAACTGAGACTGTAATTGATTCTGCTGCTCACGCATGACTTCCAGCTGTTTATCGCTGTTTTCCAACGTACGCTGGAAACGCTGACGTTCATCAGACAGTGTTAACATCAGATTCTGTTTATCCAACCAGACCTGGAAAAGCGGCAATAACGTCAGCGGCACATTCAGTCGATGACGGTTCAGTTGTTCAATAATCTGGCGTCGCTCTTGCTCGGTGGTTTCAGCATTATCCAGCAAGATGGCCTGACGGAACAAACCGCTCCAGTCATTTTCGCCTACCAGCAACGTCTGTTGCCGCGCCTGTGTCGGCGTCATACGTGCAGCGCAATCCATCACCCGCAGCCAATACAAGGCATTATTCATCGCGTCAGTATTATGGAGCTGCCACAACCGCCCACACGACATGGTGCGATAATCAGCGACCTGCTCTTTAGGCAGGCTGACGAGTTCCGCGTCTCTTCGCCCGACTGGCGGCCTGTCGCTATCCTGAGCACAACCTGCAAGCAAAAACAGTAATGGCAGGCAAATCAGCAGCTTTTTCAGCGCGGCAACAGCCTCCAGGCCGGACAACGACACTACCGGACCTCGTAACCACAAGAGGCTTAACGACCGTGCAATCATGGTTAATTCTCAGCGTTTAATGGTAATTCAATACGGAAGCAGACATCGGCATAGTCCACCGAGACCAGATTCAACTCACCTTGCATACGGCGGATGCAATCCTGTGCAATGCTCAATCCCAGACCACTCCCTTTAACCGCCCCTTTACGCTGGTGAGATCCTTGATAAAAAGGCTCGAAGATCAAACTTTTGTCCGATTCAGGAATAGGCGTGCCACTGTTGGCGACGTCAATCTGAACCCGGTTATCAATCTGCCGACTGCGGATCCAAATGTTACCGGATTCCCGGCCATAGTGCACCGCATTGGAATAGAGATTATCCATCACCCGCATCAGTAATGTCGTTTCCGCACGGCAGCCCTGCGCATTCAGTTCAACATGTGTTTGCATCAATTTACTGCGGGCAGGAAGGCTATGTGCGGCTACAACCATGTTGACAATATCGCTGATGTCAACGTGCTCCAGCCCTGTCGGCGCATCCGCCAGTTTTCGGTTATAGTCGAGCAATTGTTCAATCAGTTGCTGTAAGTGGCGGCTACTGTTATCCAAAATCGCCACCACCTCTTTCTGGTCGTCCGTCAGCGAGCCAACCACTTCATCAGCCAGTAATGCCGCCCCTTCACGCAAACTTGCCAATGGTGTTTTTAACTCATGAGACAAATGGCGCAAAAACTCGTGGCGTTGCGCCTCCAGCCAGGAAAGACGCTCGCTTAACCAGATGATCCGCTGCGCTAAAGACCGAATCTCCGTCGGCCCCCTGAAGCTGCCGATTCGGCCTAACGGACGGCCTTCGCCCAGCCGATTGATCATTCTCTCAACGCCTTTTACCGGCCCGATAATCATCCGGGTGAACAACATTACCAACAGCACACTAACCAGGAACAGCACCAGCGCTTGCCAGCCGAAGAAACGGCCTCGTTCAGCAATATCTCGCTGCAATTGTTGCCCACGCGAAAAGATCACCTCACGGGTTGCCTGCACCATCTGGGCATTCATGCGGGAGAAGTTGTCCAGTACGGCGATGGGTGCGGCGGCCGGGCCGTTGTTCTGGCATCGAATATCGGTCAGCTCAGTCAGGTACTGCCGTAGGGTTTGATAATAGGAAGGGTCCGGCAAGATCGGCGCATGTGCGTCCAGCATCTGGGAATACTGCTTCCGTTGATTCTGATACAACTGTGAGAGTGTTTGATCTCCCAGTACGCAAAACTGACGGTAACTACGTTCCATGCTGATAGCAGTGCTGGTCATTGCCTCGCTGCGTCTTGCATCAGCCAGCGTGGTGTTATTAATTCCGGCAGCCTGCTCGCTGAGGTGATCCAAACTCTCATAAGCCTGATAAGCCAATACCAACAGCGGCAATAAGACCAACAGGAATGCCATAACAACCAGTTGCCGTAAGGAGCGTGGAAAAAAACGCCAACGATTCAACGAAATCATATCGTTACCTGCAATAACACTCCGCCAGAGACATCGCTCGCCATTCTACGCGTTATCGCCGCTACCTCAAAAGCCTGCCGTCGGAATCCGGGCAATGATTCGCAATCCATCCGTGTTGTTATGCAAAGCGTTGCAGCACGATACGAGCAGGCCCGCACGATAATACCGGGAACGAAAAGATACCGCGCCCAAAAAGCAAAACCCGGTCACACAATAATTGTCTGACCGGGTCTCTGAATAGGCGGTGCCTCACTCAACGTGTCGCCCGATGTGCGATAAAGCCCGCAGGCAGTTATCAATGATGTTGGACGATAGGCACCTTATCTTGTGGCATCATTCCGGGTGTTATGAGCATTAAAACTACCTGTGCATCATAACCAGTTGAATGAGCAGCGACATCATTATGCACACCTCATGCCAACAATCAAATTAAATATATAAATACATGAAATTTAATGAAAATTAAAAAATAAGCATCGTGATTCTTCACAATACCGCTCTCTCAATCCTGCTAGTCCGGTGAAATATCGGTTTTTTGTCGCTAAAAAAAGACACCCTGACACTATTTTTAAATAACCATTTAAAATCAAATAAATAAGTGTCACCTTTTGGAGACAATCTTACATCATAATGTCGCTGATTTGAGACAAAAAAATAAAGGGACCGAAGTCCCTTTATTATCAATATATTAGCTTATCGCATTAACCCAACTGGCGACGTGCGTTACGGAACATGCGCATCCAGGGGCTATCTTCACCCCAGTTTTCCGGATGCCAGGAGTTACTCACAGTACGGAATACACGCTCCGGATGCGGCATCATTACCGTAGCACGACCACTGCTGCTGGTTACCGCAGTGATGCCATTCGGCGATCCGTTAGGGTTAACCGGATAATCTTCCGTAGCCTGGCCGTAATTATTCACGTAGCGAAGCGCCACCAACTGGTGCTGTTCCAAAGCCGCCAGATGGTTATCATCACGTACTTCTACGCGTCCTTCCCCGTGGGAAACAGCGATCGGCATACGGGAGCCCGCCATATCCTGCAGGAACAAAGATGGACTATTAGTCACTTCTACCAGACTAAAACGGGCTTCAAAACGATCGGATTTATTGCGAACGAAACGCGGCCAATGCTCGGCGCCGGGAATCAGTTCACGCAGATTCGACATCATCTGACAACCGTTACATACCCCCAGCGCCAGTGTTTGCGGACGCAAGAAGAATGCGGCAAATTCGTCACGTACCCTATCGTTGAACAAAATGGATTTAGCCCAGCCTTCACCTGCACCTAATACGTCACCGTAAGAGAAGCCGCCACAAGCGACCAGCGCCTGGAAGTCTTGCAGATCACGGCGACCAGCGAGCAGATCGCTCATGTGAATATCAATAGCATCAAACCCGGCACGGTGGAACGCCGCCGCCATTTCTACATGCGAATTAACGCCCTGCTCACGTAATACCGCCACTTTCGGACGAACCTGACGGCTGATGAATGGTGCGGCAATATCTTCACGCAGATCAAACGTCAACTCGACGTTCAACCCTGGATCATTATCATCAGATTTGGCGTGGTGTTCCTGATCCGCGCATTGCGGATTATCACGCAGGCGCTGCATCTGCCAGGTGGTCTCAGCCCACCAGTTGCGCAGCGTAGTACGGCTTTCGTGGTATACCACATCGGCGCCACTGTGAATAATAAAGTGATTACCCGCTTCCGCCTGCCCCAGATAATGCACGCAATCTGCCAACCCCTGCTCAGCCAGAACCTGTTCTACCTCGGAACGACGAGAGGCTTCTATCTGGATAACCGCCCCTAATTCTTCGTTGAACAGTACCGCCAGCGCGTCTTCGCCCATGGAGCGGATGTCGGCTTTGACGCCGCAATGCCCGGCAAACGCCATCTCAGCCAGCGTAACCAGCAAACCGCCGTCTGAACGGTCGTGATAGGCCAACAGTGCTTTGTTAGCAACCAATGTCTGCATCGCATTAAAGAAGCCGGCCAGTTGCGCCGGATTACGCACATCCGCCGTTTTACGCCCCAGTTGGCGATAGACCTGCGCCAGCGCCGTCGCGCCCAACGCATGATGCCCGGCACCTAAATCTACCATCAACAGCACGTTGTCCTTGTCGGTACGCAACTGCGGCGTGACGGTATGACGCACATCTTCCACGCGGGCAAACGCGGAAATCACCAGCGACAGCGGCGCCGTTACCGACTTGTCTTCGCCGTTTTCCTGCCAGCGGGTTTTCATCGACATGGAGTCTTTACCCACCGGAATGGTCAGCCCCAGCGCCGGACACAGCTCTTCGCCGACGGCCCTTACAGCGTCATACAAACCGGCATCTTCACCGGGATGCCCGGCAGCCGCCATCCAGTTGGCGGACAGTTTCACCCGTTTCAGGTCGCCAATATGGGTCGCGGCGATGTTGGTCAGCGCCTCACCCACGGCCAAACGCGCCGATGCGGCAAAGTTACGCAACGCCACCGGCGCACGCTCGCCGATGGACATCGCTTCACCGTAATAACTATCCAGACTGGCAGTCGTGACGGCACAGTCCGCCACCGGCACCTGCCAGGGGCCGACCATCTGATCACGCGCCACCATCCCGGTGACCGTACGGTCGCCAATGGTGATCAGGAAGGTTTTCTCAGCGACCGCAGGTAAATGCAACACACGCTCAACCGCTTCCGCCAGATAAATACCTTCACGGTTCAGCGGTGTGCCTTCCACATTCTTACGCTCGACATCACGTAGCATTTTCGGCGTTTTGCCCAGCAGTACGTCCAGCGGCATATCGATCGGCTTGTTGTTGAAATGACGATCGTTGAGCGTCAGGTGCTGTTCCTCCGTCGCTTCGCCAATCACCGCGTAAGGCGCACGTTCACGACGACAGATCTCATCAAACAGCGCCAGTTGTTCCGGTGCGACCGCCAGCACATAGCGCTCCTGCGATTCATTACACCAGACTTCCAGCGGGCTCATACCCGGCTCATCGTTCAGGATATCGCGCAGCTCAAAACGCCCGCCGCGCCCGCCATCGCTCACCAGCTCCGGCATCGCGTTGGACAGGCCGCCGGCACCAACGTCATGAATAAACAGAATCGGGTTTTGTTCGCCGAGCTGCCAGCAGCGATCGATAACCTCCTGACAACGACGCTCCATTTCCGGGTTATCACGTTGTACCGAAGCAAAATCCAGATCCGCGTCAGACTGGCCCGATGCCATAGACGATGCGGCACCGCCGCCTAGTCCGATATTCATCGCCGGCCCACCCAGCACGATCAGCTTGGCACCAATGCTAATTTCGCCTTTCTTCACATGTTCCGCACGGATGTTGCCGATACCGCCCGCCAGCATGATCGGCTTGTGATAACCGCGCACTTCGACGCCGTTATGGCTATCTACCGCTTCTTCATAGGTACGGAAATAACCGGTCAGCGCCGGTCGGCCGAATTCGTTATTAAAGGCCGCGCCACCCAGCGGGCCATCGGTCATGATATCCAGCGCGCTGACGATACGGTCCGGTTTGCCGAAATCCTGCTCCCAAGGCTGAATAAAGCCGGGAATACGCAGGTTAGATACCGAGAACCCGACCAAACCGGCTTTCGGTTTCGCTCCGCGTCCGGTGGCGCCTTCATCGCGGATTTCACCGCCTGAGCCGGTCGCGGCACCCGGCCACGGCGAAATGGCGGTCGGGTGGTTATGGGTTTCCACTTTCATCAGGATATGTGCGTCTTCCTGATGGTAAGCATAAGCGCCCTGCGGATCCGGGAAGAAACGGCCCACAGCCGAGCCTTCCATTACCGCCGCGTTATCCTTATAGGCAGACAGTACGTGGTCCGGCGTGTGCTCGAAGGTATTTTTGATCATCTTGAACAGCGACTTCGGCTGCGCTTCACCATTGATGACCCAGTCGGCATTGAAAATTTTGTGGCGACAGTGCTCGGAATTCGCCTGAGCAAACATATAGAGTTCGATATCGGTTGGATTGCGCCCCAGCCGGGTAAAAGCATCCAGCAGATAATCCATTTCGTCGTCGGCCAGCGCCAGCCCCAGGCGCAGGTTGGCCTCTTCCAGCGCAGGGCGGCCCTGCAACAGAATTTCCACCCGCTTCAGCGCAGCAGGCTGATGCTGAGAGAACAACAGATTGGCCTGTTGCAGGTCGTCAAACACGCTCTCCATCATACGGTCGTGGAGCAGCGCGGCCAGCTCTTTCCACTGGGCATTACTTAATGTCGGCGCGTGGATGTAAAACGCCAAGCCACGCTCCAGACGGCGAATTTTCTGCAGGCCGCAATTGTGCGCGATATCGGTAGCCTTGGAAGACCAGGGAGAAATGGTGCCCGGACGCGGGGTCACCAGAATCAGCCGCCCGGTAGGCTCATGCTCAGCGAGAGAAGGCCCGTACTTCAGCAGGCGGCTCAGTCGTGACTGTTCTTCATGGTTTAGCGGAGCGTTCACATCGGCGAAGTGGACGTATTCGGCATAAATGTCGCTGACGGGCAGGTGATACTCCTTGCACCGGGCCAACAGTTTATTGATACGAAAAGCCGATAAGGCGGGTGAACCACGCAGTATTTCCATCATCTAAATTTCTCTCGTCTTCGAGGCACCGGAGACAGTGCGTCAGGGCGCTACAGGGGGGAAACGCACGCTATTATAGAGAATAGTGACGCCTGACGAAACCGTTTGCGTAGCGATTGTTAAACATTGAAGGGGCAGGATGGCTAAACTGTAAGCAAACGAATAACAGTTGCACACTGGCGGTTTGTTAAGCAAAATGCCCCCGACTCTGGGACAGACTTAATAAGAAACTGCCGTTACAGACAGACAGGCCAACCGGCCGCCGAGAGACAACTCATTGAAGCGTTTAACGATAAATTATGTTTTCATCGGGGTAATCGCTTTGCTGTTGACGCTGGCACTGTGGCCAAATATTCCCTGGCGCAGTCATCAGGATGTCCAGCTAAGGCAAATTCTTTCACGTGGCGAGCTACGCATCAGCACCGTGACTTCTCCGCTGACCTATACCCTCAGCAACGGTTCCCCATCCGGGCTGGACTATGAACTGGCTAAGCGATTCGCCGACTATCTCGGCGTGCGGCTGGTGGTTTCGGTGCGCCAAAACGTTGATGATTTATTCAGCGATCTGGATAACGACAATGCCGACCTGCTGGCGGCGGGCCTTATCTATAATCAGGAGCGCCTGAACCGTTTCCAAGCCGGCCCCTCCTATTATTCGGTGTCACAGCAACTGGTCTACCGTATGGGGAGCGCTCGCCCCGCGTCGCTGGATAAGTTGCAAGGCAAACTGACCGTGCTGTCCGGCTCAGCGCACGCCGCTACGCTGCGTGACCTCAAAACCGAAAAATATCCGCAACTGAGTTGGGAAGTCGCCACTGATGTATCCGAACTGGACCTCCTGAAGCAGGTAGCGGACGGGAAACTGGATTACACCATCGCCGATTCAATCAATATCGGCTTGATGCAACGCATTCACCCTCAATTGGCCGTCTCGTTCGACCTCAGCGACGAAGAGCCGGTTACCTGGTATATGCGGCAAAATCGTGACGATAGTCTTTCTGCCGCCCTGCTCGACTTCTTCAGTCAGGTGATGGAAGACGGCACTCTCGCTCGTTTGGAAGAGAAATATCTGGGGCACGTCGGCGAATTCGATTATGTGGATACCACCACCTTCCTCAGCGCCATCGACAATACCCTGCCGGGGCTGCGCCCGCTGTTCGAAAAACATGCCAAAGAGATAGACTGGAAGCTGCTGGCCGCGATCTCCTATCAGGAATCGCACTGGAACCCACTGGCAACCTCGCCAACCGGGGTACGCGGCTTGATGATGCTGACACGCAATACCGCCGAAAGTCTGGATGTGGTGAATCGACTCAATCCAGAGGAAAGCATCCGCGGCGGTGCCAGATACCTAAGCCAAATGATGCAGCAGGTGCCTGCCACCATTCCGGCAGATGAGCGGATCTGGTTTGCGCTGGCGGCCTATAACATGGGTTACGCGCACATGATGGATGCCCGCAAGCTGACGGAAAAACAGCAAGGTAATCCGGACAGTTGGGCCGATGTCAAAATACGCCTGCCGATGCTCAGCCAGAAACGCTATTACAGCCAGACCGCCAACGGTTATGCCCGTGGTCAGGAAGCGTACAATTATGTGGAAAATATCCGGCGCTACATGGTCAGCCTGGTGGGATATCTTTCTGAGAAGGAAAGCCGGGCATTACAACAGCAACTGGCCGCCAGCGCCTACCCCGCCGTACCACCGGAGCAACTGACGGCTACCCAGCCTCATTGACTGCGGTAATTCAGCCGGGATCGGCGACGTCGCGCCCGGCACGCGCGTCACGCTGCTGCTGACGACGCATACGAAAAAACCGGCTCAGCAGCTCAGCACACTCATCGGCCAGCACGCCGTCCGTTATCATGATGTGATGATTTATCCCAGGATGGCGCAGAATATCCACCAGCGAACCGGCGGCACCGGTTTTGGCATCAGCTGCGCCATACACCAGCCGACTGATGCGGCTGTGAATCATGGCGCCGGCACACATCACGCAGGGTTCCAGCGTGATATACAAGGTGGTGTCTAACAAACGATAGTTTTGTAACGTCTGCCCGCCCTGTTGTAACGCCATAATCTCCGCATGTGCAGTAGGGTCATGACGACCTATCGGCCGATTCCAACCCTCGCCAATAACGTTTCCCCCTTGCACCAATACAGCGCCAACCGGTACTTCGCCTTCGTCCCAGGCCCGTTGCGCCAACGATAGCGCATGGCGCATCCAGAATTCATCATCCATTGGACTACTCATCATTCCTCTTGGCTTTTCGCTTTGTCCGTATACAACGCATCACGCAGATAACCGTCGTTTTCCACTAACCGTTCTCTGGCCTGTTGTACATTACAGCCTGTCACAACCATGACGATGGCGGGTTTGACGTCATAATCGGTCTGCGCCAGACATTGTTGCGCCGTTTCACGATCAACGCCGGTAGCTTCCATCAGAATACGGCAGGCGCGATCCACGAGTTTGACGTTGGTGGCTTTCACATCCACCATCAGATTCTGGTATACCTTGCCCAACCGCACCATGGCACCGGTGGAAATCATGTTCAACACTAACTTTTGCGCCGTACCGGATTTCAGCCGGGTGGACCCCGTCAACACTTCCGGCCCGACCAGCGGAGAAATGGCGATCTCGGCAGCCTGAGCAATCGGCGAGTGCGGATTGCAGGAAATCGCGGCGGTACGACATCCCATTGTTCGCGCATAGTGCAAACCGCCAATCACATACGGCGTTCTCCCCGATGCCGCAAGGCCGATAACCATATCCACAGGTGTTAGCGTCAGTGCGGTCAAATCGGCTTCGCCTAACGCCGGGTTATCTTCCGCCCCCTCAACCGCTTTAAGCAAAGCCCCCGGCCCCCCGGCAATTAACCCTATGACGACGCCATGCGGTACGCCGAAAGTAGGCGGGCATTCCGAAGCATCAAGGACGCCAAGACGGCCGCTGGTACCGGCACCCAGATAGATAATACGCCCACCGCTCTTCAGACACCCGGCCGCCGCATCTACTGCCTGCGCTATCGCCGGCAGAACCTCACGAATAGCCTCAGGTACCCGATGATCTTCCTGATTGAACAAAGACACCATTTCTAACGTGGACAATTGGTCCAGATTCATGGATGCCGGGTTACGTGTCTCTGATACCAATGCACCGAAATCCATACTGCTGTCGTCTTTTAGCGCCATTCCGCTACCTTGTTCATCAATGTGTCCTGCCTATTACCCGCCGATGCCCATCGGGGCCGGCGGCTTAACAATAAAAAACGGCTTGCAAGTTAACTGGCAAGCCGTTTTGTCAGCACTTCTCAACATTAGAAAATCTCGTCCTCATCCTCACGGATCAGTGATTCCAGATTACCCAGTTCTTCACGCGCTCGCGCCCGATTGATGAGTTTCAGCTGTGCAGCGGCCGGAAAATCGGTGATGTTGATCTGCCCTTTGGTGATCAATACCTGAATCAGATCCTCCAGAACCCGCACCATTTCCAGATCGCTGCTGCGCAAGCGCTCAATTTTAGCCAGAATAGCCTGCTGATTATTTAGCCATGCTATTGCCTCAACAGAATCATCCGGCAGCTCGCCATTCATTTCAGGAAACGGCGATTCTTCTACCCTGATAAGATGACCGTTGCTGTCACGCAAAATGTAAAACATACCAAGCCCTTTTTTATTAGCAATATATAGAGACCCAACGACAGGACGACTCGCTGTACCTGATTAGGATGAGATGAAATCAGTCCCGCCGCGAGGCGAACCTCACCGCGGCGAAGCCTGACTACGCTCCACGTTCCCTCATTGGCACATCATGCCAGGCCATCCACCAGCATGGCATTTTCACCATCGACGGGCAAGCTATCCCGCACCATTCTCTGTCGGTTACTCACGTTTTAGCGGTAACGTGATACGGCCACAAACGGCGGCTGACACATCAGTTAACTCACGAATTAATAAGTTAACGAACATATTATGTCGTGCCTGAATGTCAGTTATATTGACCGTCACTCGCAATTCCCAGCCGATACAGAAAGACGCCACAGGCTTTTCCACCGCACAGTGCCGGCGGGTTCCTCAAAAATGAAAGGTTGCGTCTGATAAGGTTCGCCATGAATAATACTTGCCAGTCAAAACCTGAAAAAACAACAAAATCAGGCCATATTGCTCACTTTTGTCTATTTTTTATCTGTGAACGGCTTGTCTGCAAACGGTCACTATGGCTAAGGAACGCACAGCGACATGAATACACACTATGAGCAGCTATCCGGCGGCGAGGAATATCTCCAGCAAAATCAGGACCCTCGCATCCGCCATGACGACCCTTTGCTTGATTGCCTGCTGGTACTGTGTCGCTTACAGGGGAAACCGACCAGCCGCACCACCTTGACGGCAGGATTACCGCTGGAAGAACTGCGTTTACCCGTCAGCCTGCTGCCTCGCGCCGCTGCACGAGCCGGTTTGCGCGCCCGGATACTTAAGCGCTCGTTAAATGCTATTCCGGCTATGTCACTGCCCGCGATGTTATTACTGCGCGAAGGTCGCGCCGCCATTCTGCTAGGCTGGACGGAAGACGGTAATGCCCGTCTGATGACAGGTGAAACCGAAGGCGGCGAAATTGAGGTCGGCCACAATACGTTGCAACAAAACTATCTGGGATTGGTCATGTTCGCACAGCCGGCCCATCGCTTCGATATATCGCCGACAACGATATTACCGCGCAGCAAAACCTGGTTCCGCGACACCCTAAAACGATCCCGCGCATTGTATCTGGATGCCATTGCCGCCAGTCTGCTCATTAATATTATCGCGCTGTTCGTTCCACTGTTTGTTATGCAGGTCTATGACCGGGTGATTCCTAATCAAACGACGACGACGTTATGGGTGCTCGCTTCCGGTCTTGGCATTGCATTGCTGTTTGACCTTATCTTACGGATATTACGCAGTATTTGTCTGAATATTGCCGGGAAAAAAATCGATCTCATCCTTTCCGCTACATTATTCGAGCGCCTTATCGGCTCGATGCTGTCGGCCTTCCCGACGCGGATCGGCTCCGTGGCGCATCGCGTGAAGGAGTTTCAGGCGCTGTGCAATGAGCTATCATCGCTGTCGCTGAGCACTCTGCTCGATGTGCCATTCGCACTGATCATGCTGATTTTACTCGGTATATTAGGTGGGCAACTGATATGGGTGCCGTTGCTGACCATCCCGCTGGTTCTGTTGATCAATAGGCTGCTGTATTACCCGACCCTGGCGGCAGTGAAGCATTCACGTCAACTCACCGACGAACGGCAGGCGCTATTGACTGAAACGCTGAGCGGACTCAGTGCCATCAAGATCAATAATGCAGAAGGTGAACGTCAACGCCAGTGGGAACACATCAGCAGCGATATTAGCCGGTTGGATTTGAGGGTAAAAAATCTCTCATCCCTTGCCTTTCATTTGACGCAATCATGCCGACATCTGGCCGGCGTCATAGTTATCGTCGCAGGTGTTTACTTGTTTCAAGATGCGCAGTTAACGCTGGGCGCTCTGTTTGCCTGTTACCTGCTCAACAGCTATGCATTGACGGCACTGGGCCCTTTATCCGAGTTATGTCTTCGCTACCAACAAACTCGATTAACGCTGCAAGAAACCCAGGAATTAATGGCATTACCGCAAGAAAGAGGAGAGCAACACGCGCCGCTGAAACGCGAGAATACTCAGGGTAGCGTTGAGTTCCGCGATGTCACATTCAGCTATCCCGAGCAAAAAAACCGCGCGCTGATCGATATTAATCTGTCAATTCGGCCGGGTGAAAAAGTCGGCATCATAGGCCGTACCGGCTCAGGGAAAAGCTCGCTGGAGAAATTGGTCGTCAGCCTTTATCAACCGACCCATGGCAACCTATTGATCGACGGTATTGATGCACGCCAACTCGATATTGCCGACCTGCGCCATCACATCGGCTACGTACCGCAGGATATTCAACTCTTCAGCGGTACGTTGCGTGACAACCTGATTTGCGGCGCTCGCTACGTTGAGGATGACGCCATGTTGCGAGTCGCCGATATCGCCGGCGTCAACGATTTCGCCCGGTTGCACCCGGATGGCTACAATCTACAAGTCGGCGAACGTGGAATGTGCCTGTCGGGCGGTCAAAAACAAGCGGTAGCCATTGCCCGCGCATTACTGCTTGACCCACCCATTCTGGTACTGGATGAGCCGACCAGCGCGATGGACAACAGCAGTGAAGACCGCTTTAAACAGGCTCTGCAGCTTTATCTCGCCAACAAAACGTTATTATTGGTGACGCACCGGGTATCCATGCTGACGCTGGTGGATCGACTCATTATCGTGGACAAAGGACGCATTATTGCCGATGGTCCTAAAGCTATTGTGCTGGATGCATTAAAGAAGGGGCAGATCAATGCGTCTCGCTAAATTCGTTCATTACCTCAATACCTATGTCTTCAACCATCATCCGCAGGCGTCACCCACCGCCGGTCAGGCCTATGAGGAAAATACACCCCGGCTCATTCGGCTATCAATCTGGACTATGCTGGCTTTTATGCTGTTTCTTATTGGCTGGGCGGCGGTTGCTAAAATGGATGAAGTCGTCTTTGCAACCGGAAAAACCCTCAGTCAGTCACCCCGATATCGGGTACAGGCAACACAAGCGGGTGAACTCAGCGACCTGTACGTCCATGAAGGCCAACTCGTCAACATCGGCACGCCACTGATGCAACTGGAGAATATGCAACAAAATAATGCATCAGACCAGACAGCCAGTCAGCTCTCGCTGATCGTCTCTCCCATACGCGGCATCATCAAGCACATTCTGGTTGATACCAACAGTGAGCAAATTCGTCCCGGCCGTACGCTAATGGAAATCACGCCGCTGGACGACACCTTACTGATTGAAGCGCAAGTCAGGCTACAGGATATCGCGTTTTTACGCCCTGGGCAGGAAGCGATGATGGCTTTTACAACTTACGACTACACTATATTCGGCAGGTTAAAAGGGTATATCGAACAAATTGGTCAGGATATGGTGACGGATCAGACGGGTAACAGTTTCTACCTTGTTCAGTTACGCACGGAGAAAAATTATCTGGGGACCATCGACAAGCCGTTGCTCATACTCTCTGGTATGCCAGCCCGCGTGGATATTATTACCGGCAGAAAAACGTTGTTGAGCTACCTGCTAAAACCAATACGGCAAGCCAGAGCGGAAGCCCTGCGTGAGAGATAACAGCCTGTCGACTCAACCTTATTGATGGGTGTTCAGGTCATGATAGATCTGAGTCTGGCTGCGTCCCAATGCTTTCGCCTGATACATTGCAGCGTCGGCATTGATTGCCAACGTTAATGAATCCGTTCCGTGCTCAGGGTACAGCGCTATCCCGATGCTACATGAAATATCTAACTTCTTCCCTTCAATATAGAAAGGCTCATTAAGCGCATGGTGAATCTTGTCCGCAACATACAAGGTATTTTCAACCTCCTTAATGCCCTGCAACAAGATGATAAATTCGTCTCCGCTGCGGCGATAAACCGTATCAGTCTCGCGTACCGCTCCCCGCATACGCGCCGCCGCCTCTTTTAACAGAAGATCCCCGGTTGCATGACCGAAGGTGTCATTAATCTGCTTAAACTTATCCAGATCGAGAAACATCAGCGCAATCTTCCGGTTTGTCTGACGGGATAACTGGATCGCCTGTTCCATCTGCTCGGCGAACGTCAGGCCATTAGCCAATGAGGTCAGAGAATCATAATGGGCCAATTGCCGATAATGCTCTTCACTACGACGCAACATATCAATCGCCCGATAGCGCTCGATAGCGACGGCTACCAATTGCGCCGATTTCTCAATAGAGGCGATTTCATCCTCTGTTGGGGAATACACTTTACGATGATAAACACTCAGTACCCCCAGGATCTCTTTGTTCTGCCCAAAAATAGGTTCAGACCAACAAGAACGCAAGCCGGCATACAATGCCAGGCCTTTATACAGCGCCCAATGGGGATGTGTGGAAATGTCCTCGGCAATAACGCGTTTGCCAGAATAAGCCGCCGAACCAAACGACGCAGCGCCATCGGCTATCTTCACATTGTGGATAGCATTCTTGTAAAAACCCGGCAGGCTGGGAGCGGAGCCAAGCGTCAGGCATTTCTTTTCTTTATCCACCAGCAGGACAGAACAGACAATTCGACCGGGATTTTTCTCCTCAACGCTGAAGATGATCGCATCCAGAATATCCTTCAATGGCGCACCGCTCGACAACAACTCCAGCGCACGGTTGTAGGAGTTGTCATGGTGTTCCTGAGTCTTACGCTCAGTGATATCCATTTTTATGCTGACATACTGAACCGCATCGCTGGCTTTATTATATATCTTAACGATGCTGGCCTTTTCCCAATACAACTGACCGTTTTTCTTACGGTTGACGAACTCGCCGTTCCAGATCTCGCCTTTATTCAAGGTGGACCAGAGTTCTTCATACACACTGGCATTGGTCATGCCTGAGCTCAATATATTCGTCTTGCGACCGATCACTTCTTCCGCTTCGTAACCCGACATAACGGTAAACTGACGGTTTACGTACACAATCTCACAGCTTTCATTAGCGATCATAATGGATGATGGGCTGTATTCAGCAGCGAAGAACACCATGTTCAGGAAGTCCTGCTTTTTTTGTTCTGCGTTGGCTTTTTCCTGAAATTTACGGCTTCTTGCCGAAGAAATCCCCAAGAGTACTATTAATAGGGTTATTATAATTTCATACACAATAACACTCTCCTCAGGCCCGGAACGGTCCTGATCGAACAAATCGCATCACAGAAGACGAAAAATCCCGGTAATAACTCCCCTTGTATGAATTTTCAGGGTTGGCACATTTCCGGAGAGTAGAAAGGATGAATGAAAAAACTATCCAGCTCTGCAGGACAGGTTCATAGCCATAAAAACGACAGCATAAAGCCTCCATTATATCGCCGTGTGCAGACCTAAATAATAAAATCAAGAGAAGCAGCTTAATCCGTTATATTAATGATAGTTAGAGACATAAGCCTGGCTAATATTTTTATACAGCTCTTTACAGATTTCGTAGCGCAGTATTTTGACTATCAATTTTTCGTAAGCAAATCAATTATACCGATAAGTTGCACCATTTTAATCAAAAATAACTATCACCAGATGCTTTTTGATCGTTGGTAGCAAACATTTATTTTTTTGTCTTTATAAATCAATCAATTATATTGATAAAAATTAACCAGTTCTTTCTCTTATGGCTGATGTTTTTTTAGACTAACATCACAGTTTGCCCATTTATAAAACAGAATATTAGCCACATAAAACACTATATTTATATAAAAAACAAGGCATAAAAAATGAAAAAAGCATGACTAGCAATCTAATCATTTATTTTATACCGTATCTTTCTGGAAGATGAATTTTTCTTTTAACCTCAAGAGATTAATTGGAGCAAAAACGAGATCTTGGAAGGATGTGAAGGTATTGCGGTAACCGGCTAACGAGTAATCTTCAGCCAAGCCAGGAAGGAAGAATTACAATTCATAACGAAGATCTTCCATATTTTCAAAAGGTTGAGGGCGAGACAAGAAATACCCTTGCGCTGCGGAAGCGTTTGATTGTTTGACAATGTTCCACTCCTCTTCAGTTTCAACCCCTTCAATCACCACATCATTGCAGTAAGTGGCCATCAGCGTAACCAGTGATGGAAACAGCTTTCTGCCCTCTTCGCTTTTAAGCAACATGATGAAAAGCTCGCGGGCAATCTTGATGCAATCATATTTTACCAACGACAGCGAGGAGAAGTTAGCCATGCCGCAACCGAAATCATCCAGCCAGAGCTGGCTGGCTTCAGGCAACGCGGCCAACATATCGTGCGGTAAAACAGCAAGACTTTCAACCAGTTCGAAACGCAACCACGGCATTGTCGTCAGTAGTTTTTTAGCCTGCTTATTTTCCTGCAAAGCCAGCAAGGTCAATCCATCAATGTTGACGGAGGCGCGTAACCCATCCCGAACAAAGCGCCCATGCCACTGGTTAAGCAGCTGTAGCTGCTCGATAACGATATTCAGGCGTTCAGCAACGTTGAGGCGGGCAAAGTAGTGTTCGGGAGATAAGAACTTCTGCGGCATGGATGGGTGAAAAACAGCTGTCAGTAACTCAATTCCCATCAAACGACCAGAGGTACGGTAGATGGGTTGAAATCTGTATCGCCTGTGGCAGCTATGACAGTAATCAGCATCTGCAAACTGCACCTCCCCGGAAATGGAGGCTTCAGAACCGGGCTGATTAAAGTGACTGTTTTGCTGCACTATATGTTCCGCCATTGAAGGAGATGCTTACGAATAAAGTATATCATATGCATACATGAGTTTATCGAATTCGCCTCGACAATCTTTACCCAGACCGACTGTAATGCAAGTACAGTACAAAGCGAATATGACGGACACATTGCATAGGACTTTTTGTTTTTTTATATCAAAATGCTATGAGAAATTATGCACTACAATCGCATAATAGTGATTAATGTCTTCGTCGTATAGTCTATCAATCAAACGAATAAACTCTTTTTTTTATCCCTTCTCCATCTGCAACGTTTATCCGCAACCGTGCTGTGTAACCGGCTCATAGAGGAGTATAATCAGCGCCCGAATGATGAAAGGAAAGAAAACATGGCGCTACTGATTACCGCGAAATGCATTAACTGCGATATGTGTGAGCCGGAATGCCCCAATCAGGCGATATCAATGGGGGATGAAATCTACGAAATTGATCCGTTACGCTGTACGGAATGCGTCGGTCACTATGAGACGCCGACCTGCCAGAAGGTCTGCCCCATCGACAACACGATCCTCAAAGACGCTAATCATCTCGAAAGCCATGATCAGCTGTGGGAAAAATTTGTCCTGTTGCACCACGCCGATCAGTTGTCATAGCGTCTCAGCCTATAGCTACTCAGCTTACCCTTCGATAATCACGGTGGCGCAAGCGTAGTGCCGCTCATCGGCCAGTGACACATGAACATGCCTGACCCCCATGGTCTGTGCCAGTTCGGCGGCGCGCGCCAGAAAACGTAGACTGGGTTTTCCCAGTGAATCGTTAAGTACTTCAAACTGAGCAAACGCCAGGCCGTCTCGAATACCGGTTCCAAATGCCTTGGCTGCGGCCTCTTTCACGGCAAAACGCTTCGCCAGAAAACGAATAGGCTGGGAATGGACCTGATATTGCTTCCATTCCTGCTCGCTAAGCACACGCTGAGCAAGACGATCGCCGGAACGACCAACGATCGCCTCAATACGTGCGATTTCGACAATATCCGTGCCGAGACCTAAAATCGCCATTAGCGGCGCGCTTCCCGCATCAGGTTTTTCATCTCCGCCACCGCCAAGGCCAGGCCGCTCATTACTGCGCGCCCTATGATGGCGTGACCGATATTCAGTTCATGCATTTCCGGCAATGCGGCGATCGGCAGAACATTGTGGTATGTCAACCCATGACCGGCGTTCACTTTGATGCCACAAGAAGCGGCATAAGTCGCTGCGTCACGGATACGCTCAAATTCATGTTGCCGGGCGACGTCGTTTTCCGCATCAGCGTAAGCACCGGTATGAATTTCAATATAAGGCGCGCCGCTGGCTACTGCAGCGTCAATCTGAGCGCGATCAGCATCAATAAACAACGATACCTGAATCCCCGCTTCACGTAATTGCGTCACCGCCGCCGTGATGCGAGAGAGCTGCCCCGCCACATCCAACCCGCCTTCCGTCGTCACTTCCTGACGTTTCTCCGGCACCAAACAACAAAAGTGCGGTTTCAACTCACAGGCAATCGCCAGCATTTCATCGGTTACCGCCATCTCCAGATTCATGCGAGTCTGAATAGTCTGACGCAGCAAACGGACATCGCGCTCGGTAATATGACGTCGATCTTCACGCAAATGAACCGTAATACCATCGGCTCCAGACTGTTCCGCCACAAACGCCGCTTGTATCGGATCGGGATACGCCGTACCACGCGCATTACGCAAGGTGGCAATGTGATCAATATTCACACCTAACAACAACTCAGCCATGATCCATCCTTCAACAATAAGTCATCGCCGCAGTGTACACGCCAGTCGTACCTGGCGATACCTGCTCGGTTCTAGATCTTTTCATCGGGAGGCACCTTATAGGGTTTGGGTATAAACTGCCGAAATAACTCCCGACTTTTCAATGGTTTCCCGCCAAGGTAGGGTTTCAACGCCATGCGGGTGAAGCGTTTGGCGGCCCGCAAAGTCTCAATGTCAGGAAACTCCCTTGACGCCAGCGCCTGCAACTCACGTCCGGTAAAGCTGACATTATCCACCACCAGGCTGGCAATAAAACCCTTTTCCGAACGGTAACGATACGTCATGGTGTCGGCAACCGGTTCACCACTGCCGGCACAATGCAGAAAATCGACGCCATAACCCAGATGCTCCAGCAAAGCCAGCTCGAAACGACGTAACGCCGGCTCCGGTGAACCATTGGCAGCAGCCAGTTGCTGTAAACAGTGGAGATAATCGAAGAAAAGTGCGGAATAATTGGTTTCCAGTTCCAGAACCCGAGTCAGCAACTCGTTCACATACAAGCCACTGTATAACAATGAACCGCTCAGCGGTAACGCCAGAGAGACGGGCTCTGCGTTACGCAACGTTTTAACTTCACCTCGCCCTCCCCACCTTACCAGCAACGGCGTAAACGGTTGGAGAGCGCCTTTTAGACTTGAACGCCGCGCCCGGGCACCTTTCGCCAGCACCCGGACACGGCCTTCATCTTCAGAAAATAGATCCAGCAG
This sequence comes from Dickeya sp. ws52, assembly GCF_007210685.1. NCBI lineage: Bacteria > Pseudomonadati > Pseudomonadota > Gammaproteobacteria > Enterobacterales > Pectobacteriaceae > Dickeya > Dickeya sp. ws52. The sequence continues at coordinate 70,527 of NZ_SZVX01000006.1, read as the reverse complement.
CAGGCTGGTTTCGCTATAAGGTCGCCCATGCAAGACAAATGCGCGCTGCCAGCCTTCCATCGGCGTATGCCTTACAGGTCGTCAATATAACCTAAGCTACGCAGCGCACGCTCATCGTCTGCCCAGCCGGATTTAACCTTCACCCACAATTCAAGATGAACTTTAGCCTCAAACATCTGCTCCATGTCCTGACGCGCTTCAATGCCGATGGTTTTAATCTTGGCGCCTTTGTTGCCGATCACCATCTTTTTCTGCCCTTCGCGCTCCACCAGAATCAAGCCGTTGATGTCATAGCCGCCGCGTTCATTAGCCACAAAACGCTCAATCTCCACTGTGACTGAATACGGCAGTTCTTCACCCAGAAAACGCATCAGTTTTTCGCGAATGATTTCCGATGCCATGAAGCGTTGTGAACGGTCGGTAATATAGTCTTCAGGAAAATGGTGAATGGCCTGCGGCAAATGCTTGCGCACAATCGACGCAATGGTATCGACATGAGTGCCTTTCTCTGCAGAGATCGGTACCACATCGAGAAAATTCATCTTTTCACTCAGCATCTGAATATGCGGCAGCAACTTTGTCTTATCCGCCACGTTATCCACTTTATTGATGGCCAACAGCACCGGCGCTTTCTGCTCGCGTAGCTTGTTCACCACCATTTCGTCATCATCCGTCCAGTGAGTACCTTCCACCACGAAGATAATCAGCTCCACGTCGCCAATCGAACTGCTGGCGGCACGGTTCATCAGGCGGTTGATGGCGCGCTTTTCTTCAATATGCAACCCAGGCGTATCCACATAAATAGCCTGATAAGGCCCTTCGGTGTGGATCCCCATAATGCGGTGGCGCGTTGTTTGCGGCTTGCGAGAAGTGATGGATATCTTCTGCCCCAGCAACTGGTTCAACAACGTGGATTTACCGACGTTTGGCCGGCCAACAATAGCGACAAAGCCGCAGTAGGTCTGTTCTTCGCTCATTCAAGCTCCAGCTTTTTCAGGGCCTGCTCCGCCGCAGCCTGCTCGGCCTTGCGACGACTTGACCCAGTACCCACTACCGGCTCGCTAAACCCGCTGACCTGGCAATGAATGGTAAATTCCTGATCGTGCGCCTCGCCACGTACCTGCACCACCAGATAGGTTGGCAGTGGTAAGTGACGTCCCTGCAGGAACTCTTGCAGGCGGGTTTTCGGATCTTTTTGTTTGTCGCCTGGGCTTATCTCATCCAAACGAGTCTGATACCAGCTCAGAATCAACCGCTCGACGGTCTGGATGTTACTGTCCAGAAAGACACCGCCGATTAACGCTTCTACGGTATCCGCCAGAATCGACTCTCGGCGAAAGCCGCCGCTTTTCAATTCGCCGGGACCAAGGCGCAGGCATTCGCCCAATTCAAACTCACGGGCAATTTCCGCCAGCGTATTGCCACGTACCAGAGTTGCACGCATCCGGCTCATATCGCCCTCATCCACTCGAGGAAAGCGATGATACAACGCATTGGCGATAACGAAACTTAAGATGGAATCCCCCAGGAACTCCAGCCGTTCGTTATGTTTACTACTGGCGCTCCGGTGAGTCAGCGCCTGTAATAAAAGGTCATATTGTTGGAAAGTATAGCCCAGCTTTTTTTGTAAACGATTTATCAGGATGGGGTTCATGTGTTACCAATAGATCTATAATGCCTTTTTAAACAACAGCATACGGAACAGCCCTGCCTTGCCAGTGAATGAAGTCAAAACTGTTTCGTTTGCAGTGGCTCCCGCCCGGGAGCCAGCATTTATTATTCAGAAATATTCTACAACGGAAGTCGCAAATATGCTGCGAGTTTATTTACATTCGATTAATGAATACCGCCAATGCGACTTAAACGCACGCCGGTAGGCCATTCACCTTCCTGCTTTTCAAAACTCATCCAGATGGCCGTTGCCTTACCTACCAAATTCCGCTCCGGAACGAATCCCCAATAACGGCTGTCGGCGCTGTTATCGCGGTTATCCCCCATCATGAAGTAATGACCGGCCGGCACCACCCAACTTCCCAGCGACTGACGGGGTTGCTGATAGTACAGCCCTAGTTGATCCTGCGCACCGGGTACTGCGAGAATGCTATGCGTCACGTCACCCAGTGTTTCCTTGCGGATCGCCATGCGAATACCTTCGCTTTTCTGGCCAACCGGAATCTGATAAAAACCACTGGTCATCTCGCGGCCACTCCCGCTGAACGTCTGCACAAAATCGCTGGGCTCGACATTGCTGTAAGTCACCGGCAAAGCGCTATTGCAACTCGGCTTGTCGCCGCACCCCGGCTGAATCGTGACCTGCTTAGCGATAGGGTCATAACTCACACGATCGCCCGGCAGCCCCACAACACGTTTGATGTAATCCAGCCGTGGATTCTCCGGGTACTTGAATACCGCGATATCGCCACGCTTTGGATGCCCTGTTTCAATCAGCGTCGTTTGCGTTATCGGATCTTTGATGCCGTAAGCAAACTTTTCGACCAGAATGAAATCCCCGATCAGCAACGTCGGCATCATTGAACCGGAAGGAATCTGAAACGGTTCAAAAATGAATGAACGCACGACAAACACCAGTGCCAGCACCGGGAAAACAGACGCGAACGTTTCAATCCATCCCGGCTGTTTGATGCTGTTCGCCAGCATTTTCTCGTCGACAGCACCATTAATCTGCTGGCTCAACGCAGAAATCTTGGCACGCCGCGCCGGCGCCCATTTAAACCGCTCCAGGCACCAGACTACACCGGTCACCAGCGTCGCCAATGCCAAAATCAGGGCAAACATATTGGCCATGCCAACTCCTCAGGGTTATTTGCTTTCTTTTCCGACATGCAGAATGGCCAAAAACGCTTCCTGCGGCAGCTCGACATTCCCTACCTGCTTCATGCGTTTCTTCCCTTCCTTCTGTTTCTGCAGCAGTTTCTTCTTACGGCTGACGTCGCCGCCATAACATTTCGCCAGTACGTTCTTACGCAACTGCTTCACGGTGGAACGGGCAATAATATGGTTGCCGATCGCTGCCTGAATCGCGATATCGAACTGCTGACGCGGGATCAGATCTTTCATTTTTTCCACCAGCTCGCGACCGCGGTACATCGAGTTGTCCCGGTGGGTGATCAATGCCAGCGCATCCACGCGTTCACCGTTGATCAGCACGTCCACACGCACCATGTCCGATGCCTGGAAACGTTTGAAACCGTAATCCAACGAGGCATAACCGCGCGAGGTGGATTTAAGGCGATCGAAGAAGTCGAGCACCACTTCCGCCATCGGAATGTCATAGGTCAGCGCCACCTGATTGCCGTGATAAACCATATTGGTCTGCACGCCGCGTTTTTCCACGCACAAGGTAATCACATTACCCAGATATTCCTGCGGCAACAGCATGTGACATTCGGCAATCGGCTCACGCAATTCTTCGATGTTATTAACAGGCGGCAGTTTGGACGGGCTGTCGACATAGATGACTTCGTTGCTGGTGGTTTTCACCTCGTAGACGACCGTCGGCGCCGTGGTGATCAGATCAAGATCGTATTCACGCTCCAGACGCTCCTGAATGATCTCCATGTGCAACAGCCCCAGGAAACCACAGCGGAAACCAAAGCCCAGCGCGGTAGAACTTTCCGGTTCGTAGAACAAAGACGCGTCATTCAGACTGAGTTTACCCAGTGCATCGCGGAAGGCTTCATAATCGTCGGAGCTGATCGGGAACAGGCCGGCATAGACCTGCGGTTTGACCTTTTTAAAGCCCGGCAACGGCGTTTCGGCGGACTTACGCGCCAGCGTCAGAGTATCGCCTACCGGTGCGCCCAAAATATCTTTAATCGCACACACTAACCAGCCGACCTCACCGCACTGCAATGCATCGCGGTCCACCTGTTTGGGGGTGAAAATACCCAGGCGCTCAGCGTTATACACCTGACCGGTGCTCATGACTTTGACTTTATCGCCTTTGCGCAACGTACCGTTTTTAATACGGATCAAGGACACCACGCCCAGATAGTTATCAAACCAGGAGTCGATGATCAGCGCCTGCAACGGCGCTTCCGGGTCGCCTTCCGGCGGCGGAATATCGCGCACCAGACGTTCCAGCACATCCGGTACGCCGACACCGGTTTTCGCGGAGCAGCGCACGGCGTCGGTCGCATCAATACCCACGATGTCTTCGATTTCCTGGCTAACGCGATCAGGATCGGCAGCCGGCAGGTCAATCTTGTTCAGGACCGGCACTACTTCCAGATCCATTTCGAGCGCGGTGTAGCAGTTAGCCAGCGTTTGCGCTTCAACCCCTTGCCCGGCATCCACTACCAGCAATGCCCCTTCACAGGCGGCCAGCGAGCGGGAAACCTCATAGGAGAAGTCGACATGTCCGGGGGTATCGATAAAGTTCAGTTGGTAAGTCTGGCCGTCGGAAGCCTTGTAATCCAGCGTCACGCTCTGGGCCTTGATGGTGATACCACGCTCACGCTCCAGATCCATGGAGTCCAGCACTTGCGCCTCCATTTCACGTTCGGACAAGCCACCACAAATTTGGATGATGCGATCAGAGAGCGTCGACTTACCGTGGTCGATGTGAGCAATAATGGAGAAATTTCGTATATGCTTCATTATAAAAGTTTTTCTACCTTGGTATTTCTGAAATTCTTGCCGAACGGCATGCGCAATGTGATGACAGCCATAGCTACTGTCATATACCTGAATCGCAGCATTCTACATGCCATACGGAGGAAAACCTAGTCATGGCGCATCGAATCAATTTTTTGATTATGGCAAGGTTATGGATGAGAAGATGAAAGCAGAGGTAAAAAGTCATTAAAAGAAAAAAATCAAACCGATAACAGGCAGCCTCCCCGCTGGCTGGCTGCCTTTCAACGCTCGGGCGTCATATCGGTTCGCAACAGATTTTCCGGCAACGAAACCTGCAGAATGACCAGCTGATAACGTTGATTATTACCGATTTTTGCGGATAAACGCTTCACTACGGCGAAACTCAGCGCCACACCAGCAAATGCTCCCGCCACGGTTGCCGGTTCGCTGTTCAGCCAGTATTGCATCAAGGCGGCTCCCAGCATCAGCCCCAGTAACGGCAACAGGTAAACCAGCATCGCCGAACGCAACAGGCTCGATTCCGCCAGGCCGACTTCCACCCGTTGGCCGGGGAGTAGCGGTTGCGCATACGGAACGGTCAGTTGATGCGTCGCCGCACCGCCAATTTGGTTAAGCAGGCCGGTTCCGCATGATGAGCGGGACTGGCAACTCTGACAACCGGAGCGTTGTTCGCAATGCAACACGGCGATGCCCGCCTGCCACGATACCACCGTCGCCCATTCTTTAATCATGGCTGCGCCTTGAAGAGCACGTTATCGGCGATACGCTTGGCCGTTGCCAACGGTAATTCGCCAATCACGGTGATTTCACGGTTATCCCGTACTTCGGTATGAATAGTCCTGCGACCCAGCGAGGCATTCTGGTCAGGGTGATTTTCCCCCACCGGGCTGATATTGACGGAAAAACTAAACAATCCATCACTATATAGCCGCGATTCCGCCAGGCCGGTCACTCCCGGCAGTTGCCGCTGGCTACGAGAGACTTCTTGCACGCCGACAGGCAACCATTCCGGCATCCAGTTAAAATCGGCGTGAGAAGTCGAGGGAATACTGAGCGACGGCGGCTGGCTGCCTTTATCCAACGGCTTCATGTCCAACTGCACATTTTTATCTACCGTAACGGAAATAGCCCGGAACTGCTCCAATAACTCGCCGTTTTGATCGAGCAGATCAACCCGTAACGGCAAGCGCGACTCCGCATCAAGGCAAATGATATAGCTAAAACGCGTCCCATCCCGGGAAACGATTCTCACCACATCACCCTGACGATCAGCCAGGCGGATACGACCGGTAGGGATAAAATCGTAATAAGAGGAAAGCCGTTCGATATTGGCAAAAATCAGCGCAGGCAACGAATCGACAATGTGATCACCCGACAAGGTGAACGGTTCGGCATCAGCCTCGAAATAGCTGATATCACCGCCGCGCTGAATGACTTCACGCTTCGGACCGTCCAGATGAATAAGTTCAGCCCGTGTTTCGCCATTTTGCACCGTATGGCGGTAACGTAACGATTCAATGCCCTGCCGGGAAACACTGATGTAGTAAATTTCATAGTTCAATGACCGGCTGGCGCTGCTCATCTGCTGCAACAACGCCCCGGAATCGCTTGCCGGGGCGAGAGAGGAATAAGACAGGCTGCCCAGCAATACACATGCGGCAAACCAGGAGCGCTTCATTACTGCGGTTGAATTCCTAATGACTGAGTACCGGGCACCTGTACGGCGGCCTGCTGCTGGCTCCCTTGCGGCTGCAACTGGAGCTGATCGGAATGCACGCGGCGCTGCAATTCATAATCCTGCAGCAACGCATTAATACGTTCATGCTGCGCCTGCATCTGACGCTGCCCGGTGTGCGCTGCGCTGTTCTCAGCCGGCACACTTAGGCTAACCGGGGACGCCGAACCGCCCATCACCGGCAAAGTACTCAGCGCCGGCGTCGCTTCGGCCATATTGTCGCTCACAACGTTGCTTTGCTGGTAGTGCTGAACACCAACAATCACTGCCAGCGAAACGCACGCGGCCACACCAATTTGCGTCAGATGGCTGGCGAGCGGACGAACTTTATGCCAGAACGGCAAAGCCTGCCAGGAACGAGGATGTGGCTGAGACTCCAGCACCGACTGCGCCTTGAACTGCACGGGTTCCTGTTCGAGAGCGGCTGCCACGCGTGCAGCGACATCAACATGCATCAACGTTTCGCTAACGTCGCCGCGCAGCGCGTCACGTACCAGATGGTAACGCTGCCAGCGTTGCTGCAGCTTGTCGTCTTTGGACAAGGTGCTCAGCAACGCATTGTCTACTGCTTCACCGTCCATTAAAGCGGAAAGTTCTTCTTTCTGCATAACTTCACCTTACCTTGTCAAACCCGTCATGAGTAACGTTAAGAACAAGCTAACGCTGAATAAGCGGTTGCACTTTATTATCAATCGCTTCCCGTGCGCGGAATATGCGCGAGCGAACAGTACCGACCGGGCAATCCATGATGTCGGCAATTTCCTCATAACTCAGCCCGTCCAGTTCACGCAGCGTAATCGCCAGTCGCAAATCTTCGGGCAATGACTCGATAGTCTGGAAAACGATCCGTCGTAACTCCTCAGACAACATTAAATTCTCAGGGTTCGATATTTCTTTCAACGCACTGGCATTTTCGTAATTTTCTGCGTCATTGGCGTCCACATCACTGGAAGGAGGACGCCGCCCCTGAGCCACCAGATAATTCTTCGCCGTGTTCACGGCAATACGATATAGCCAGGTGTAAAAGGCACTCTCGCCACGAAACGATTCCAGCGCGCGATAGGCTTTGATAAACGACTCCTGCACCACATCGGGTACGTCCCCGGCAGGAACGTAACGCGATACCAGACTCGCCACTTTATGCTGATAACGAACGACCAGTAAATTAAACGCTTTTCTGTCGCCTTTCTGGACCCGTTCAACCAGCACCTGATCCGCTAACTGCTCGCTCATCCGAGATCATGTCTCCCCAAAACCGTGTCACCACGCCTAAGTCACGTACTGCCAGCCATATATTTGAAATCGAGCAAGCACCGGCTTGGAGTCTTTTTATGTTATAAAGTTCCGCTACATGACGCTTTTTGCATCTTTTGGATACGCGTTGCATGTCGCCGTGCCGCTCTGTGGGGTTTTATTCTCACCACGCACCCTCACTACTGGAGAAATCATACGTCAAAAGCCCGTCGCTGGCACCCCGAACCATCATTCACCGGTCGCGGAGTTTAATTTACTAAACATTTAAATGCATTTAAGATAAATAATATGCTAGATTCAAAAATACCGTTTTATAAATTAAACAACGACTATGATGTCTTCCGTTACAGACTACGATTGCGATGTGCTGATTATCGGCAGCGGCGCCGCCGGGTTATCACTGGCGTTGCGCCTGGCTCCTCATGCCCGGGTGATGGTGCTGAGCAAAGGGCCGCTCGCTGAAAGCGCAACCTTTTACGCTCAGGGCGGCATCGCCGCCGTATTCGATGAAACCGACAGCATCGACGCCCACATCAACGATACCCTGATTGCCGGCGATGGGTTATGCGATAGGGAAGCGGTATCGTTTATTGCCCGTAACGCGCGTCATTGCGTGCAATGGCTGATCGATCAAGGTGTGTTATTTGATACCGAAACCGCACCGCACGGCGAACCTCGCTACCATCTGACGCGCGAAGGCGGTCACAGTCATCGTCGCATCCTTCATGCCGCAGACGCCACGGGCAAGGCAGTGGAAACCACGCTGGTCAGCCAGGCAAGACAGCACCCCAACATTGTTTTGCTGGAACGCTGCAACGCCGTCGATTTGATCACCTCCAGCAAGCTCGGTTTACCGGGCCACAAACGGGTCGTCGGCGCATACCTCTGGAACCGCGAAAAAGAACATGTCGAATCGTGCAGCGCTAAAGCGGTTGTACTCGCCACCGGCGGCGCCGCCAAGGTTTACCAGTACACCACCAACCCCGACATTTCCTCCGGTGACGGCATCGCCATGGCCTGGCGTGCAGGCTGCCGGGTAGCCAATATGGAGTTCAATCAGTTCCATCCCACTTGCCTTTATCATCCGCAGGCACGCAATTTTTTGCTGACGGAAGCGCTGCGCGGCGAAGGGGCCTGGTTAACGCGGCCGGACGGCAGCCGTTTCATGCCTGACTTTGATAAACGGGCGGAGCTGGCGCCGCGGGATATTGTCGCCCGGGCTATCGATCACGAAATGAAACGGTTGGGCGTTGATTGTATGTATCTGGATATCAGCCATAAACCGGCGGATTTTATTACACAGCACTTCCCGACGATTTACGAGAAGCTGCTGTCGCTGGGGATTGACCTGACCCGGGAACCGATCCCCGTCGTTCCCGCGGCGCATTACACCTGCGGCGGCGTGGTGGTTGACCAGCAAGGGCGCACCGACCTTGATGGCCTGTATGCGATTGGTGAAGTCAGTTACACCGGCTTACACGGCGCAAACCGCATGGCGTCCAACTCATTGCTGGAGTGTCTGGTGTATGGCTGGTCCGCCGCCGAGGACATTCTGCAACATCTCCCTGAAAAAACACGGGTCGAATCACTGCCTCGTTGGGATGAAAGCCAGGTAGAAAACTCAGACGAACGGGTCGTGATTCAGCATAACTGGCACGAGTTGCGGCTATTTATGTGGGATTACGTCGGCATTGTGCGCACCACCAAAAGGCTGGAGCGCGCGTTGCGGCGCATCACGCTACTTCAGCAGGAAATTCATGAGTATTATGCCCACTTCCGCCTCTCCAACAATCTGCTGGAGTTGCGTAATCTGGTACAGGTGGCGGAACTGATTGTACGCTGTGCGCTGGAACGTAAAGAAAGCCGCGGCCTGCACTATACGCTCGATTATCCACAACGTTCGGAAAACGCACATCCCACCATTCTTCACCCCTGAGCACGCCTGCCGGGTTTCCCCCGGCAGCCCCACACCCCACCTACTGCGCAAAAACGGGCTTCTCGGGATCAAGTTTCCCTTCCTGCATCCCCTTTCACATCGACAAGTAAAAATCCCGCGTCAACGCCTGAAAAGATGACGAATATCGTCGATCATCATCACGGATGATTAACGACGTTCGACTCAGCGCTATCGCGTTTATCTCCGATTCGCCTCCACGCCGCAGTGACAGCAGCACCCGATTGACCGGCCGACTCGCACTGTCCGCTACATCGACTCGGATATCAGCACGCCATGCCGACCGTTGCGCCAGCGCCAAAAAATCCTCCGCCGACACCGCCGGCAATACCACGCAAAATCGCCCATCAGGTTCAAGTAACCGACCGGCGCAATCCAATAACGCGTCGTGCGTCAGGGTCGTGGTGTAACGCGCCTGCGCGCGCTGCGCAGAAGCGCAATCAACACCAGGGGAAAAATACGGTGGATTACTCACGATAAGAGAGTAACGCCGTGTTGCGGTCTGGGCATAACCAACAATATCCGCCGGATAGATCCGAATACAGTCAGCCCAGGGCGACGCCGCCGCATTGTCCGCCGCCTGAGTGCTGGCGGCGGCGTCCAGTTCGACACCATCAATGGGAAACCGCCCACCGCTGCGTTGCGCCAGCATCAAGCCCAACAAACCGGAACCGCAACCGATATCAAGTATCCGCGTTTCCTCACGCAACGGCGCCCATGCGCCCAGCAACACGCCGTCGGTGCCCACTTTCATCGCGCAGCGGTCATGCGCCACAAAAAACTGTTTAAAAGTAAATCCGCCGGTACGCAAAGCCGGTGTATGCTGCTGAAAGGTCATTACTATGCCGTGTCGTTGCCAAACTGCGGTTAGCATAGGAGAAACATTCCCCTGGGAAAAGTAGCGAATACCGCTTAAACAGATGAACAACCCCGCCAATGCGTCTATAATCAGCGCCCCGAACAGAGGTAGACCATGACTGCGACCAATTTTTCCGAGTTTGATCTTGATGACAGCCTGCTTGACGCCTTGCGCGACATGGGCTTCAGCCGCCCGACCGCTATTCAGGCCGAGGCCATTCCCCCGGCAATGGAAGGGCGAGATGTACTCGGCTCCGCACCGACCGGAACCGGTAAAACCGCAGCCTATCTGCTGCCGGTTTTACAGCACCTGCTGGATTTCCCACGTAAAAAATCCGGTCCGCCGCGGATTCTGATTCTGACACCGACCCGGGAACTGGCGATGCAGGTAGCGGATCAGGCTCGGGCGATGGCCGCGCATACCCATCTGGACATTGCGACCATCACCGGCGGCGTAGCTTATATGAATCACGCCGAAGTATTTAGTGAAAATCAGGATGTGGTCGTCGCCACTACCGGCCGTCTGTTGCAATACATCAAAGAAGAGAATTTTGACTGTCGCGCAGTAGAAACCCTGATTCTGGATGAAGCCGACCGTATGCTGGACATGGGGTTCGCTCAGGACATCGAGCATATTGCCGGTGAAACCCGCTGGCGCAAGCAAACCATGCTGTTCTCCGCAACGCTGGAAGGCGATGCTATTCAGGATTTTGCCGAGCGCCTGTTGAATGACCCGATCACAGTAGAAGCCGAGCCGTCGCGGCGTGAGCGTAAAAAAATTCTGCAATGGTACTATCGCGCTGACGACATTCAGCACAAGACAGCGCTACTCAGCCACCTGCTTAAACAGCCGGACGTCACCCGTTCGATCGTGTTCGTGCGCAAACGCGAGCGAGTGCATGAACTGGTAGACTGGTTGCGCTCTGCCGGCATCGAATCCTGTTATCTGGAAGGGGAAATGGTGCAGGCTAAACGTAACGAAGCCATCAAACGGTTGAGCGAAGGCCGGGTGAAAGTGCTGGTTGCTACAGATGTCGCCGCACGCGGGCTGGATATTCAGGACGTCAGCCACGTGTTCAACTTCGATTTACCTCGTACTTCCGACGTTTATCTGCATCGCATCGGGCGCACCGGGCGGGCGGGCCGTAAAGGCTGCGCTATCTCGCTGGTCGAAGCGCATGACTATCTGCTGCTTGAAAAGGTCGGCCGTTATCTCAACGAGCCGTTGAAAGCGCGCGTCATCGATGAATTACGCCCGAGTACCCGCGCGCCAAGTCCCAAATCTAACGGTAAGCCATCGAAAAAAGTGCTGGCCAAGCGCAAAGAGCAGAAAGAAAAAGAGAAAGAAAAGCAGAAGGCAAAGGTCAAAGTGCGTCACCGCGACAGCAAAAATATCGGCAAACGCCGTCAACCCAAAGCCAAAACCCCGGCTGAACAGACGAAAGAAAAGCCGGTGGATAACAGCTGACAAAGTCTGTTGCGCAGATCTAGATCTAAGCCTGACAGGGAGCCGCATGGCTCCCTGTTGCTTTTCAGGACAACAGAGGGAGACAACGGAGCGGCATTTGGACAACGTCTGTGTATATCTGACGCACACTTACGGGCCTGGCATGTAGCCCCAAAAAACAATGCCGGCCACATTACGTGACCGGCATGACTCAAGTAAATCGCTATTTTATCGGCGCACTTACAGGCTTTCGGTAAATGTACGAGCGATCACATCACGTTGCTGTTCAGGCGTCAGCGAGTTGAAACGCACGGCATAACCCGATACACGAATGGTCAACTGCGGATATTTTTCCGGATTTTTAACCGCATCTTCCAGCGTTTCACGACGCAATACGTTAACATTCAGATGCTGGCCACCTTCGACACGTACTTCCGGTTTGATTTCCAGCGGTACTTCACGATATTCGAATTGCCCCAGCTCGCTGATAGCAACGATTTGATCTTCATTGAAATCCGATTTGGCACAGACACAACGCGCCTGAGATTTCTCTTCATCCAGCAACCAGAAAGAGTTAACCAGGGCATTGTTATTTGCTTTGGTGATCTGAATACCTGTAACCATTATTGCCTCCGTAAAGCGGCGTCTATTGAACCGAATACAAAATTCCACGGTTGATAACAAGTCGCCAGCAGTATTAACGCCAGTACCCAATCAACCGAATCTGGCTACCTGTATACCAGCCCCGCACAGGGCATACTTTGATTCAAATCAATTTAAATCAGGCACAATCCGACATGGATTTTATAATTAATTGTTTTATATCAATTTACACCGAACCCAGTGATAAAACTTTTTTTGTAAAATTTAAAAAAAACCAACAAAAAATCTCCCAAAGGCAACAGCAAACGGCGAAAAGTTTTCCCTCCGGCGCGTTTGACGGTAAGCTTAGCCCTCAGCATTGATCAATCAGGCCAGACTCGATTCCCGGGTTGACGCCATTTACCCGATTGAATATTTACCTGATTAACCAAAGAGCCTTCCCATGACCACTTCCCTGACCTGGCACGACATGCTGGCCCAAGAGAAAGAACAACCCTATTTCGTCAATACGTTGTCGTTTGTTCACCAGGAGCGCGAGGCTGGCAAGGTCATCTATCCGCCGCAGAAAGATGTATTCAATGCCTTTCGTTTTACCGAATTCCACGCCGTCAAGGTGGTGATTCTGGGACAGGATCCGTACCACGGCCCCAACCAGGCCCATGGGCTCTCATTTTCGGTGCGCCCAGGCGTGCCGGCCCCCCCTTCTCTGGTCAATATTTATAAGGAGCTGGCCAACGATATTCCCGGGTTCAGCATTCCCACACACGGTTACCTGCAAAGTTGGGCACAGCAAGGCGTAATGCTGCTTAATACAGTATTGACGGTAGAAGCGGGTAAGGCGCATTCACACGCCAATCTGGGCTGGGAAACCTTCACCAATAAGGTGATAGAAAAATTAAACGCGCACCGGGAAGGGATTGTGTTCCTGTTGTGGGGCTCACACGCGCAGAAAAAAGGCAGCATTATCGATACGCAACGACATCATGTGCTGAAAGCGCCTCATCCTTCACCGCTCTCTGCCCACCGCGGCTTTTTGGGATGCCATCATTTTTCCAGAACCAATCAGTTGCTGGAGCAACAAGGTGATACGCCTATCGACTGGGCGCCTCGTCTGCCGGAAAATTCATAATATATACCCGTCATTGCCTTTGCTGGTCAGAGGCAATAACCACGAACGGCAATAAGGTGTAAACAAATAAAAATATTTAGTAATCAGGTAGATAAAACAGGAAGGAGAAAATCAGAGAATATGGTGGAGCTAAGCGGGATCGAACCGCTGACCTCTTGCATGCCATGCAAGCGCTCTCCCAGCTGAGCTATAGCCCCACACCAGATGATGCCTTCGATAACCAAACCTGATTGGGAGTAAGGTTTGGTGGAGCTAAGCGGGATCGAACCGCTGACCTCTTGCATGCCATGCAAGCGCTCTCCCAGCTGAGCTATAGCCCCATATCGACACTGCATCGTGTGAACGGGTCGCATGATATGCAACGCCCCTACCCCTGTCAACGCCAAAATCTATTTATCCGATCAACCGCTGAAAAAGCCGTCAACGTAGCACAGGAATCGCACCTTACAGCCAATCGAGCGTTCTCGTCGGTGCAAAAGCCACTGCAAATCAAGCCCGTTTGCTATTAGCTTATGACAAAAAAGTTTTTCTTACTTTTCACAAAAACCTTAACAATGCGTCATTATTTCATCTACCGGAGTTTTCCAAACATGAAAGACGCCACACTGGCTCTGCACCACGGTTTTACTTCCGACCCGGTCACTAAAGCCGTAGCCGTGCCGATTTATCAAAATGTCGCGTTCGAATTCGATAATGCGCAACACGGCGCCGATCTGTTCAACCTCGCTGTTCCAGGTAATATCTATACGCGAATCATGAATCCTACCAACGATGTGCTGGAACAACGCCTGGCGGCACTCGAGGGTGGTATCGCAGGATTGGTCGTTTCCGCCGGTAGTGCGGCTATTACCTATGCGATTCAAACCCTTACCCGGCAAGGCGATAATATCGTCTCGACACCGCAGTTATATGGCGGTACCTATACGTTGTTTGCCCATATGTTGCCGAGCTTCGGCGTTGAGGTGCGTTTCGCCAGTGATGATTCGCCTGAAGCCATCGCAAAACTGATTGATGATAAAACCCGGCTGGTCTACTGCGAGAGTATCGGTAATCCTGCTGGCAACATCGTCGATATTGAGGCGCTGGCTCAGGTTTCCCACCAGCATGGCGTGCCGCTCATAGTGGATAACACCGTAGCCTCTCCCGTACTGTGCAAGCCAATCTCATTCGGCGCCGACATCGTAGTACATTCAATCACCAAATACGTCGGTGGCCATGGTAACTCGCTGGGTGGCGTGATTGTCGATGCCGGCACATTCCCCTGGTCACAATATCCTGAAAAATTTCCGGGCCTGAATCGCCCTGAACCGGCTTATCATGGCGTGGTTTATACCGAGACATTTGGTCCAGCCGCTTTTATCGCCCGAGCCAGAACCGTCCCGCTACGTAACACCGGCTCAGCGTTGTCGCCCATGAATGCTTTTTTATTGTTGCAGGGATTGGAAACGCTCGCCTTGCGCATGGAGCGCCATGTGGAAAACGCCCTAAAAGTAGCGGAATATCTGCGCGCTCATCCCAAGGTGGAATGGGTTAGCTATGCCGGACTGCCGGATCATCCGCATTACGCACTGGCGCAGAAATACATGAAAGGTACGCCGTCCGCCATTCTGTCGTTCGGCCTCAAAGACGGTTACGAAGCCGGCGTGCGGTTCTATGATGCTCTGCAAATTTTCAAACGACTGGTCAATATCGGCGATGCCAAATCGTTGGCGTGCCATCCTGCCTCGACGACTCACCGCCAGATGACGCCGGAAGAGCAGGCAAAAGCCGGTGTTAAACCAGAAATGATTCGCCTGTCAGTAGGTATCGAGGCGATAGAGGATTTGCTGGATGACCTGGAACAAGCGCTCAATAACTGATGCCCAGAGTGCGGGCTAAACGATTAATCAGCCCTGGTAAACCAGGGCTTTTTATCCACGATCTCACACCGGATGCTTATTGCTGCGCTTCACGCTCAGCGATAAAGACCAGCGCCCGATCAATGCGTGCCAGCGTACGCGACTGGCCGATAGCATGTACCGTCACATCCACGCCCGGAGACTGACCGGCACCGGTCACCGCCACTCGCAGCGGCATCCCGACTTTACCCATTCCTTGCTGCAATTCATCGGCCGTGCCCTGAATGGCATGGTGAATATTTTCCGGCGTCCAGTCAGTGATGGCGGCCAACTTGCTGCGCACTAACTCCAGCGGCTGACGCGCCACCGGGCGCAGGTGTTTCTTCGCCGCATCGGCATCAAACTCGGCGAACTCTTCATAGAAATAGCGGCAAGACTCGGCAATCTCTTTCAACGTTTTGCAACGTTCGCCCAGCAACGTCACCAGTTCGCTCAACTGCGGGCCGGTGCGGGTATCAATGCCCGCCTGTTCGATATGCCAGGACAGGTGAGTCGCCACATATTCCGGCGGCAGATGGTTAATGTAGTGGTGGTTCAGCCACTGCAGCTTTTCAGTATTGAACGCACTGGCGGACTTGCTGACGGAATCCAGCGAGAACAACTGCTTCATTTCATCAATAGAGAAGATTTCCTGATCGCCGTTTGCCCATCCCAGACGTACCAGATAATTGAGCAACGCTTCCGGCAAGTAGCCGTCATCGCGATACTGCATCACCCCCACCGCGCCATGACGTTTGGACAGTTTTTTGCCGTCATCGCCCAGAATCATGGAAACATGTGCGTATTCCGGCACCGGAGCGCCCAACGCTTTGAGAATGTTGATCTGACGCGGCGTGTTGTTAATGTGATCTTCACCACGAATAACGTGGGTGATACCCATATCCCAGTCGTCGATCACCACACAGAAGTTATAGGTCGGCGCACCATCGGTACGGCGGATGATCAGATCGTCCAGCTCAAGGTTGCTAAATTCAATCGGGCCGCGAATACGGTCATCAAAGATAACCGAACCGTCCTGAGGATTACGGAAACGCACCACATGCGGTTCATCATCAGCATGGTGTTCATGAGAATCACGGCAGCAGCCGTCATATCGCGGCTTGTCACCGTTAGCCATTTGCTGCTCACGCAGCGCTTCCAGACGTTCTTTAGAACAATAACATTTGTAGGCCGTGCCGTTTTCCAGCATCTGATCAATGACCGCGTTATAACGGTCAAAACGTTTGGTCTGGTAGTACGGGCCTTCGTCCCAGTCCAGATTCAACCAGTTCATGCCGTCCATAATGGCGTCAATCGCCTCTTTGGTCGAACGCTCCAGATCGGTATCTTCAATACGCAAAACAAATTCGCCGCCATGGTGACGGGCAAACAACCAGGAATACAGTGCGGTACGAGCACCGCCAACATGAAGATAACCAGTCGGGCTGGGCGCAAAGCGGGTTTTGATTTTCATTGGGATTACGGCCTTAATTAGACGGCAACGGTCGGTTAACACCAACCAGGATTCCGGACTACGCCCCGCCATCAAGGGTGCGCGCTGTCAGCGCGAGGCACAGCCTGCTTAAAGTGGGCAATATTCTATCACTCCCCTCCGATTCCTCAACGCCATAACCGTATCGGAGCCAGTCTGCTCCCGCTAAAATACGCAGGGATTCAACGATAACGCCCAGAAATACGGCATATCGACTAATTTTACAACGAACGACCATTTTCGTTTTAAAAAGCGTTGACTCATAGTCAAGTATCCCTATAATGCGACTCCACACAGCGGGGGTGATTAGCTCAGCTGGGAGAGCACCTCCCTTACAAGGAGGGGGTCGGCGGTTCGATCCCGTCATCACCCACCACTCATTAGAGTGCAGCGCTGTGTAAAGTAAGAAGATTTGAGATTGGGTGATTAGCTCAGCTGGGAGAGCACCTCCCTTACAAGGAGGGGGTCGGCGGTTCGATC
Source organism: Dickeya sp. ws52 (assembly GCF_007210685.1). NCBI lineage: Bacteria > Pseudomonadati > Pseudomonadota > Gammaproteobacteria > Enterobacterales > Pectobacteriaceae > Dickeya > Dickeya sp. ws52. Next base: position 53,078 of record NZ_SZVX01000006.1, on the reverse strand, counting down.
CCGTCATCACCCACCAATCTCATACCAGCTGTCTTCTTGCAATGATGAAGTAAAGAAGTGGGTGATTAGCTCAGCTGGGAGAGCACCTCCCTTACAAGGAGGGGGTCGGCGGTTCGATCCCGTCATCACCCACCACTTCTGCGGGTCGTTAGCTCAGTCGGTAGAGCAGTTGACTTTTAATCAATTGGTCGCAGGTTCGAATCCTGCACGACCCACCACCGCTAAATGTATCACTTTCCTTGATTATTCACTCTGACGCTTCATATGCACACGATGTTGTGCAGGTGAGAACCTGCGTTCAGGTTCGAGTCGAGCGAAGCGAGACAACAGCGCAACGCGCTGGCCCGAAGGGCGAGGCCATAGGCCGAGTCATCCTGCACGACCCACCACCGCTAAATGTATCACCTTCCTCGATTATTCATTCTGACGCTTCATATGCACACAATGTCGTGCAGGTGAGAACCTGCGTTCAGGTTCGAGTCGAGCGGAGCGAGACAACAGCGCAACGCGCTGGCCCGAAGGGCGAGGCCACAGGCCGAGTCATCCTGCACGACCCACCACCGCTAAATGTATCACCTTCCTCGATTATTCACTCTGACGCTTCATATGCACACAATTTTGTGCAGGTGAGAACCTGCGTTCAGGTTCGAGTCGAGCGAAGCGAGACAACAGCGCAACGCGCTGGCCCGAAGGGCGAGGCCATAGGCCGAGTCATCCTGCACCACCCACCACCGCTAAATGTATCACCTTCCTCGATTATTCATTCTGGCGCTTCATATGCACACAATGTTGTGCAGGTGAGAACCTGCGTTCAGGTTCGAGTCGAGCGCAGCGAGACAACAGCGCAACGCGCTGGCCCGAAGGGCGAGGCCATAGGCCGAGTCATCCTGCACCACCCACCAATTAACTCCATCCACAGTATTTCTGTCGTTCCTTCTGATTTATCCTGCAAAAACGTAATTACATTATCATTCATACTATCTATTCGTTGGCAGAATAACGCCTGATGTCCGGTCAATATACGTCGCAGTTTTTCTACCTGCGTCCGGGTTAAACTGGCTACGCTTGTAAATATCTGGCGGGGGTTTAAGAAACAGGCCCTAACCCTTTTCTTGTTAATAAAGCCCGTTTCTTGATTTGAAATGATGTTATGCGGATTTGGCTTGTAACTGCCGGTGAATACTGATCAGTTCCTCCACCATTTCTCGTGCCAACATGGAAGTCATGATATGGTCTTGGGCATGTACCATAACCAAATTAACCGGTATTTTTCCACAACCTTCATCCATACCTATCAGCATGGTTTGCACATCATGTGCACGTTTTGATGCGGCGAAAGACTCCGCCAACTGAGCATCAACTTCTGCCCAATCTCCCTGTTTCGCTGCACGCAGAGCCTGCATTGCACAACTACGGGCTTCACCTGCATTGATAATCAACTCCATAACAGTTGATTCCATATCCATGATTATTCTCTCAAAAAATATTAGGTAAATTAAATGACTATTAACCAAATAAAAATAGCAGACTTAATTTAATCAAACATTGCTAATGCTTCAGCCAGAATTTTGTCGCCGCGCATCATTCCATAATCCATATTATTAATAACAGCTATTTTTTTACCAGCTGCATCTGCCTTTTTCTTGAACTCCTCAAATTTATATTTTATTTGAGGGCCCAACAAGCAGCAATCATACTGTGGCAAGAGTGTATCAAACTCATCCATCGATACAGCAACAATCTGAACCTCAATACTTTTTTCTGCTGCTGCCTGTTTCATTTTATTCATCACCATACTGGTTGACATTCCCGCAGCACAGCAAAGAAATATTTTCTTCATATGACATCTCCAAAATATAATTGAGGTTTTATACCCGTCATACTTCAAGTTGCAGGTGTGTTGGTTTTATTACTCGGCCCCTCCCTGAGCCTTGCCTAAAGGGCCAACGCGTGGCGTTGTTCAACACGCAAGCGTGTTGCCCTGCAACTCGAATTATTTTGGGTATATAATTAAAACGATTTCTTATCTTTGAGGTTTTTATCAAGGAATTTAATCACAATATCCATAATTTCTGGTTGATACCATAAAAACCCTGCATGGTCAGCCCCCTTGACAATATATCGGGTAGAGTCAACCCCCTGCGACAAAAGTGCTTCATGTAAAATTTTAGTTTGACTGGGTGATACAACATTATCGGCATCGCCATGCATGATCAAAAATGGCGGCGTTTTCTTAGAAATATAAGTAATCGGGTTTGCTTTTTTTGCTTTAGCCACATCACTTAAAATAGAACCACCGCCTTGCCAGGGAATACCATGAACCAGCATAGCTTCAGGAATGGCTGGAGATTTATGCGCTTCTTTGATTTCATCTGAAAAATCATCACCAACACTGGTTAAATCAGATAAACCATATAAGTCAATCGCAGCCTGGACATCACTCTGTTGATCCAGATATTCACCTTTATCAAATTCTCGCATTCCATTAGTGGTCGCCATCAGCGCAGCCAGATACCCGCCTGCCGATTCCCCCATCACGGCAATTCTATTTGGGTCTATACCAAATTTCCCTGCATTCGCACGCAGGTATCTCACCGCTGTTTTTACATCTTCAAGCATACCGGGAAACGTCACCATGGGTACGACTCGATAGTTAATACTGGCTACAACATAACCGGCTCTTGCCATATCGACACGCTGCCCAATGAATTTGGCTTTAGGTGCATCCATAAAGCCACCACCAGTAATAAATAACACTGTAGGTAATGGTTTAGGTGAATAAGGCTGAAGTAAATCCATAGATAACTGTACAGGTCTACCCATATTATTATAAGTCAGTGAATAGGCGATGTCAGACTCCATCCTAACTGGCGGCACCGTCATTTCAACATTAATCACTTTACTTTCAACCGATTTAGCCTCAGCTAAACCAGCAAAAGAAAAAAGAGAACAGAGAATAAATAAACATTTTTCCATCATAATAGTACGTCCTGTAATCTCAGATTTAAAAACAGAGAGCTCTTAGAAAAAGACCTCTAAGCGGTATCCCAGGCGCCATTCAGAATCTTTTGTCAGATTCGTAATTTCACGATCACCACCGACATAAGCAACCGTTACACTGGCAATAGGCGCCACATAGGGTTTTACATCAAGCTGAAGCGCCGGGCCTACAGCGAGCTTATAAGCCACACCCGTAGCGCCCTCAACACCATTCTTATTATGTGTATTATTCACTACGGCTTCATACAGCATTGACCAGTTTTGATGTAATTTTTGCTGAACATTTATTCCGGCAAATATCCCTGTTTCATCCGATGAACCATAATTACCTATGCCGCCATGCCCTTCATCACCAACAAAGGTTGTTCTTGGAACAGTATCATCTCTATTGGTGTATTCATAAATTAAAGCAGGTTTGATGGTAAAACCTTCTACACCATCAATAGTGCCATCCGCCGTAAAGCGCATTGATGAGTCACCCTCTTCACTTAATACGCTTATCCGGCTGGTATTCAAATATTGCGCAATAACCCCACGCCCATATTGAGCTTTAAAAATAGTATTACCTTGTGTTAAACCAAGGAAAGAGGGCAACACATACTTACCAGAGAAACTGATTGCCTGAGTAGTATCGGAACCGAGAGGGTTATCCAGTTCCTTAACATAAGTAATACCCCATTCAGACGGGCCAATTCTGTATGCCATATCGAAAATTCGTCTTGAACCTTCGATTGCCTGACGCGAAAGTGAACCTGACCAGTCAATTTGTGCAGTGCCAATAGTCAAATCTAAATCTTTACTACTGTAACCAACGCCAGAATCAATATGAACTTCTTTTGTATTATATGCAAATACATTAACCCTTTCGTCTAAATAACGACGCCCACCCCACACATTCGCCCCGTCCGGTAAGAACGACAAACCACCAAATCGCCCGTAATTTTGTGCCGTTTCGATATTCTTATCGCCATAACCAACAACCTGGTAAGTATAATCAGCCCATTGCCCCGGAACGCCGACATCCTGCCATTTCTTGGTAACGGCAAGCGCTGTAAAATAATCATGCCAATAGCTATTACCCAGGTCGCCCATTTTTCCTCTGGGATCCTGATTCGGCCCTGTCGGGTCCATATGTAAAGACATATTCTTAGGCCGGCCTAACTCCCCCTGAAAATCCCCGCCCACCATGCCATATCCATGGAGCTGTAAATTACCATCATCTGTAAGATTTGCCGCATTAACGGCAGGAAATGAAGCAAAACAAGTGTAAATCAGTAGGGCTAATCTTCCTTTATTCATTATTTATAACTCCCAGTTATTTTTTGCATATGCATGGACTTAATCAATTTTTATTATTCAAGCACATTTTATTTGCATAAAAAAAACTAGTTATATCGTCACTTGCTATTATCTATGTCGGTTGTTGCGTTATAAAAAACGAAGGAAATAGAGAACTTTCCACATAAAAAATTATGCGAAAACATTAAAAAACAGATTAAAAACCACTAAACATTCTTATCTCTATACTCTTTTATACTCATATGGAATTTTTCTTTGAAAATCTTATAAAAGTGAGAGGCGTTTTCGTATCCGGTCATATTGATGATGTCAATAATTGAATGATTGGTGTTTCTTAAAAGAAAGATAACTTTTTCTATTCTTTTCTCAATAACCAGTTCACTAAATGTTTTACCTGTGAAATCTTTTAGCAACTTGCTTATCTTATAGTTTGGTTGCCTCAGCTGGTTTGATATCTCTTTCAGACTTGCAGTTTGATAATTATCATCGATATATTTTAATACTGTTGTTGAAAGCGACTCATTATAACTCCCACTAGCATAATAGTCACTTGACTCAATATTTGACAGAAGTTCGGTGATTAACAGACCAACAAGAAAATTAACCCGCGTTTGCTTTAGTGTATTATCACTATAAATCTCACTAATGATCACGCCGACTATAGTTTGTATCGACTCAATATCACCAACCCTGAAAAGTATATGTTCTCCATATCTTTTCTTTCCATTTATAGAAGACAATATAAAATCAGAGATTAAATTCCCCTGATCAAATAGAGACATGAGTTTCCCAAAAAAACCTATCTTGATGATAAAGTTGATGATAATGTCATTTTTTCCCGCCGCCTCTACTTCATGTTTAGCAAACTGATTAAGTAATATTATGTCACCCTTTCCCATGGTAATAGCACGACCATTTACTTTTTGATTCATGCCCCCCTGGTATACATAAGTCAGCTCAATAAATCCATGGGAGTGTAACGGCACTCTGGTAAACCGAGTTTGCTTTTCAATATATATATGATTGTCTTTAAAGAAGTGGCGCTCCATGTGACTTTTGAATTTGTGGTTAAACTGATAGTTTGACTGCAAGATTTCCAACTCTCTTTCTGTATATGCAATCAGCTCATCATGAACTTTAGAATTCACCATCACAGCACCCACATGAAGCGAAGTATATTAATGCAACGCAGGAGTCAAAATGATTTCAACCTCACCCATATCGGTAATATCAAAATACCTTTTTGACTCATCAGAATAAATTTCAATAACATTATTCACATGGATATTATATCTTTTATCGAGGGAAAGAATACATCCTTTTAAATTAAATGGGACTTTGATCACTAATTCAACATGTGCTTCTACACGATGCCATTTGCAAGAAATCAACCCACGAACAGATTGATATTCACATTCAACATAGTCCAGCGAATCAATAATAAATGGACTAATAACGACCTGATCCGATGCAATAGCATGTTCTTGAATAGAAATACCGCCCAATCCTTGATATAGCCAACTGATATAAGAGCTGAACATCGCGTGATTACAGGAACCATGTTTATTATCACCAAAATACTCTTTCAATGTTCTGTATTCACTACCCAACATGCTTTTGAAGCCGTCTTCTGAATTTAACCAATGATAAACTACATCATTATGGCCATACTGACGCAATATTTCATAGGAAAAGCTTTGCCCAAATATACCACATCGCATAACATAGTTATTATTTCGAATCAACGCCACTAATTGATTAACAGCATCACTGACATCATCAACTAAATTGAAATAGATTGCAAAAACATAGCTAGTCTGGCTTTTATCTGAAAAACTCCCATCAGTATTTCTATATCGATTAATAATCTCATTTTTTAACGCACTGGCTTGGGATAAGTAAAATTCACTTTTTTCGTCAAACGATAAATATGTTGAGAATTTTGCCATCAGAAGAATATGAAAATAATAAAAACAAGCGGTCGTAAAACGAATAGCCGGTGAACTGGATTTATAACCCTCAGAATTTTTATCACGACTACCCCAATCACCCAAACAACAGAGACTCAATTCATCCAGGTTAAAACCATTCAAATAGATTACCTGTTTCTCAAAGTAAGGGAACATATCTTTTATCAGTTGTAAATTGCCGTAATGCCGATAATGAATATTGAGTAAATATGAGAAAGCCAGCTGCCAACCTAGTGGTCCGGCCTCTTCGCCGGTTCCATTTGTCTTAATCCCTACAAATGGCGCCGTTTCCGGAAAGCCGCCATTCAAGCGGATATCATCAACAAAATCATAGATGGTTTTTTCATATAAACTTGCAGTCTCAAACTGATAAACCTGTGAATTCGCTAGTGCGACAATATCACCACCGTATGCAAACCGCTCTCTGGCGCAATCGCTAAAAACAGAATGAATATTATTAAGCTTGGTTATATTTCCAGTTTTGAGTAATTTATTTAAATAAACATCCGAACAATTAAATGCTCCATTTTCAGCAAGGTCGGTGTGAACATACACGGCACGAACGTCATGGATTTGATCAAGGGTTAATCCTTTAATCTGCATATAACGAAATGAGTGGTATGTAAACTTATTTAAGAATCGATTGAAACCATTTTTGCATATTATTTTATCTTTTTGCTCCGCACGGTGTGGAGCACCGGGGCCGCCGGGAATAACAACCCCATTATCAACCTCTTCACCGATAAAACCCGCCAGGGTTGAATCTGTTTGAAGAATATAATCGTTGTTAATTTCCTCACTATAGATTAACTCAATCTCTTGTGCATCGTATGCCGCTAATGTGATATCAATGAATCCCGTTAATACCTCACCAAAATCGACGATAATTTCGTTTTCATCAACTACATGAATATGATGAGGTGTGAGTTGCGCTGATTTTTTTATTTTTGGAATAAAACTTGGAAGCAGTCTTCCTCTCGGGCCATGATTAATCACTACCGGCCTCCAAACTGGCTTTGTTACTAAAAATGTATTTTGGCCTTTAATTAATCGAAAATCCAACACTTCGCCCAGATATATGTTATTGAAAAGGTATGGCCCATCACACACTTCCCAAGATTCATCACTTGAGACAGTGACAGTCTCCTTTGCATACTTGATGACTAAATCCGCAATCGCTTGAGGCTCTCCTATAGACAATACATCTCTTAAATTATACTTGCCAAATAAAGTCAGTGGTGCCGGATTGAACCAACCGTTTCCTAATTCAATCAGAATTTCATTATCGCCTTTTTTTAAATAACGATTGACATCATATGTGTCGTAATAAACGGTTTTATTATAATTGGTCCAATCCGTATTCAGTTCACTATCACCGACCTCTTTCCCATTAATATAAAGTTTATAATAACCTAAGCCAACAATGTTAATATTCGAGTCAATAATATCCTGATCAACGACAAATATCTTCCTCAGTATTGAATTCCGATTTTCAAGATAATAATCTGACTCAGTGGCTAGTGTCTTACCACCGGAAATCCATTGCCCGGCGAAATGTCCGAAATTACCTGTCTTGAACGTATTTTTTAAAATCTCATATTGCTCATCCTGGTTATAGGCACAGACCTCAACAACATATTCTGAATTCTTATCCAGTTCGAACGAGTCAATCATCAATACTGTATTATTGCTTGTTTTTTCGGCGAAATAAATTACCTTGTCATTTTTAATGACAGAAACCTCATACGCCTTCTGTTTGAAGTCAACACTCCAGCTTAGATGTAAAGGTAACTTATCCACCACAATTGAATTTGATTTGCAATTAATTCTTAGCATAGGCTTGGTTATACTGACCATTAGTAGTGAGTTCTTTATCCGAATGTTAAACGTCAATCTCGTTCTTGCGTTTCTCCAGTTCATAGTTTTCTTCTTTACATGCAATGGCATCAGCAACCTTAAAGAAGAAATACCAGCCTGCGAACCGAACAAAGAAACTTAAAAACTGAAATGCTGCAATTTTCCAACTGCCCTGCATAAAGCCAGAAATGATTATCGGCATACCGCTGGGTGTGCTGACGCCTGCAACACGAGGCAAAACACCAATGACAGTCAAGTAATATGCGACAGCCAGCATTATTCCGTTCAGAAAAATATAGGGGATAGCAATAGCAAAGTTCATAACAAGAGGGACGCCATAGGCCATCGGCTCCCCAATGGTAAAAATAGCCGGCGGTAATGATATTTTACCCAGTGTTTTAAAACGCTCACTTTTGGCAATAAAGGCCAACATAAATGCCAGGGGTAGAAGATCCCCCGCGACACCATAAGTCATAAAGAAGGCGAAGCCTGTAATATTGGGTGGGGTAAGCCCTGCGGAGTAGGCAGCCAGTTGTTGCGCATCCATTGCAAACCAAATGGGTGCCACTATTCCCAGTGTAATTGCATGTCCGTGTAGACCCAAAAACCACAATAATTGAGCAAGCACGGCGACAATAATGACGGATCCGATACCTGAACCTAACGACGTTAAGGGGTCTTGTACCACTTTATAAATAATATCATGGACACTTCCCCATCCATTCATTGCGATAACAGCTGAAAGAACCGTGAATGACGTTAATATTATAATGCCGGGGATTAATGCCGAAAACGATTTTGAAATAAACTCTGGAACGCTTTCAGGCATTTTTATCACTAATCCTTTATTCGTTATAGCAACAAAAACCCTTGTCGATATTATCGCCACCAGAATACCGGAAAACAGCCCCATGGAACCTAACCACTGACTGGGAATACTGAAAGATTGCCCCAAAGGTCCAATCTCACCTAAATGATAAGGCGTTATGATAAAAAACGATATCATGGCGATTAGACCAGCAATAAAACTATCCACATCAAAATTCTTTGCTAGTGTATACGCTATGGAAAACGTAGCGATAACAGCCAGGAAATTATTGGTAAAATTGATAGGGATATCAAAATACCTGCCGAGATCATGTGCAGCTAAAAACTCTTGATAAGGGCCAAATGGAAATACCTTCAGCAGGGTTGCAAAAGAACTCATAATGGTTACAGGGAGAACCAACATCATCCCACTCATCACAGCACGCAGGTATTTATTCTGTCCAATACTCTGCATCAGTGCGATCATTTTCTCTTGTATGATATTTAAACTTGATGACATAACTATATTCCATATGGCATATGAATATTCATTACATATAAAATTAAAAATTCATATATAATCTTAATTTCAAGTTGCTATTGTTAACCATTGTTATTATCCACACTAAAGCATTCTGGTTGCAGGCAGTGTACCGTGACAACTAAAATTGAATACAACCCGCTGCCACCCCACTGAAATACAAGACCAATCAATAGGACTGTAATAAACTCAACGCACCTGCAATGTGGAATATGATGGGGATATCTTATGATTGTTGAAATGATCTATTCATATCGCTTGTTGTCATTTCGAATGACGAATGTTGCATTGCGTTCATTATGCGGCACTGAAAGGAAGAGGCCCAAGGAGGGGTAATAAAGCCAACGCACCTGCAACTTGAAGTATGATGGGATAAATGTGGAAGCGCTAATAAAAGCAGCCAGTCAGCGGTTTAACGCTGTATCCCGCGATAACGCAGGATACAGACCGCCGGATATTACGCTGACAGGCGCGTGGTATACTCAGATTTCCCAGTCGTAGTTATAATGCTTGGGCTTGAATTGCACGACATCGCCACGATTTAAGTCAGCCAGTACCGCATCGTCATGCGCGACTTCCGCCTCAATCAGTTCATTATTACCATCCACTTTCAACACCAGCCGTGTCAGCGCGCCTAGCGGGCGAATATCTTTAACCACCACCGGCTGGAAGTCGGCTTGCTTGTGTTTCGACAACGCCACTTCGTGCGGGCGGAACTGAATCGTCTGCTCATGCCCCGCCAGTTTCAGCCGATTGCTATCCCCGAGGAAGTTGTAAACAAACTCGGTGGCCGGGCGGTTATACACGTCATCAGGTGTGCCGATCTGCTCAATCACGCCTTTATTCATCAGCACGATGCGATCGGCCACTTCCATCGCTTCTTCCTGGTCATGGGTAACAAATACCGATGTCAGGTTGATCTCTTCGTGCAGACGAGACAGCCAGCGCCGCAACTCTTTACGCACTTTGGCGTCAAGTGCGCCGAAAGGTTCGTCTAACAGCAAAATACGCGGCTCGACAATCAGCGCACGCGCCAGTGCAATACGCTGACGCTGACCACCAGAAAGCTGTTCCGGGTAACGGTCCGCCAGCCATTCCAGTTGCACCATGTTTAGCATTTCACGCACTTTTGTTTCAATATCACGCTTCGACGGCCGTATTGCCTTCGGCTTCATACGCAAACCGAACGCAACGTTATCGAACACCGTCATATGGCGAAATAATGCGTAGTGCTGGAAGACGAAACCGACGTTACGGTCGCGCACATCGTGCCCTGAGACGTCTTCGCCGTGGAAGACGATATTCCCGCTATCCGGTTTCTCCAGGCCGGCGATAATACGCAGCAGCGTGGTTTTACCACAGCCGGACGGCCCCAGCAGCGCCACCAGCTCGCCGCTTTGAATCGATAAATTGATCTGATTAAGCGCCTGGAACTGACCAAACTGTTTATTAACGTTGTGAACCTCAATGCTCATTACCGGTCAGCTCCTGTTGTTTCTGTTGTTGTTTCGACAAGTGCGCTTCGCTCCACTGGCGCAGCAACAGCACCACCAGCGACATCACCAGCAGCAAAATCGCCACACTAAACGCCGCAACGATGTTGTACTCGTTGTAAAGAATCTCGATATGCAGCGGTAACGTATTGGTCAGGCCGCGAATATGGCCCGACACCACCGAAACCGCGCCAAACTCGCCCATCGCGCGGGCGGTGCACAGTACCACGCCGTAAATCAGCGCCCATTTCACATTCGGCAAGGTGATGTGCCAGAACATCTGCCAGCCGTTCGCCCCCAGCAATCTGGCGGCTTCCTCTTCCTGGCTCCCCTGCTGCTCCATCAGCGGAATCAGTTCACGCGCCACATACGGCAGGGTGACGAACATCGTTGCCAGCACGATGCCGGGCACGGCATAGACGATTTCCAGATTATGCTCGGTCAGGAAGGGGTACAACTTGCTTTGGGCGCCAAACAGCAGCACATACATCAGACCAGTTACGACCGGAGAGACTGAAAAGGGTAAATCCAGCAATGCCAGCAGCAATGATTTCCCCCTGAACTCAAACTTGGTTACGCACCAGGCTATCGCCAGCCCGAACACCATGTTCAGCGGCACCGAAATGACCGTTGCCAGCAGGGTCAATCTCAGCGCCGACAGCGCATCAGGCTCACTGATCGCCGCCCAGAACGCGCCAATGCCGTTATGCAGCCCCTGCGTCACCACCATGACCAACGGCAACACCAGAATCAGCACGAACACCAACCATGCCAACGTCGTCAGCACATAAAAGGTTGTTGGTCGTTTAGCCGCGAGCGGACGCTCCGTCACAGACGCAGAAATACTGTGATCCATGCTCATCCCTTATAACTTCGGTTGAATACGCCGTTGCAGCAGGTTAATCAGCAACAACATGATAAAAGAAACTACCAACATGAACACGCCGATACCGGTCGCGCCTTTGTAATCGTACTGGTCCAGTTTGGAGACAATCAGCAGCGGCAGAATTTCCGTTTTGAACGGAATGTTGCCGGCGATAAACACCACCGAGCCGTATTCCCCCACACCGCGAGCGAATGCCAGTGCAAAACCGGTAAGCCAGGCGGGCAGAATGGCCGGCAGCAGGACATGTCGGAAGGTCTGCCACGGGCTGGCGCCCAGACAAGCGGAAGCCTCTTCCACCTCTTTGGGAATATCGGCCAGCACCGGCTGCAGCGTGCGCACCACAAACGGCAGAGTGACAAAAATCAGCGCCAGCGTGATGCCAATGCTGGTGTAGGCGATACGGAAAGGAAATAGCGAGCCGATCAATCCGTTCGGCGCATATAACGATGTCAGCGCAATCCCGGCTACTGCGGTAGGCAAGGCAAACGGCATATCGATCATCGCGTCGATGATCTTCCGACCGGGAAAGGTATAACGCACCAGCACCCAGGCCAGGAGCGTGCCGAGAATACCGTTGACGAAGGCCGCCGTTAGCGCGGAACCGAACGATAATTGCAGCGAAAACAGGACCTGACGGCTGGTGATCAAGTCCCAAAATTGGGTCAGCGTTAACTGGCTGGCGTACAAAAACATAGTGCCCAGCGGGATCAGAACAAGTAATCCCAGATAAGTAAGGCTAAAGCCCAAAGTCAGACCAAAACCGGGGATAACCGGTGAAATACGTCGCGACATAACAAGCCTTTCAATGATGAAACACGAATTACCCGTTCAGACAACCAACGTGGAAAAACCGCCCCGCTGGGGCGGCCTTAACCGTCATCACATAACTTATTTATTAATCTGTTTGAAGATGGCATCGAACACGCCGCCATCATCGAAGAACTTAGGCTGTGCGCTTTTCCAGCCGCCGAATTCGCCATCGATAGTCACCAGTTTCACCGGCGCAAACTGAGATTTAAATTCTTCTGCGATTTTGGCGTTACGTGGGCGATAGAAGTTTTGCGCAATAATACGTTGCCCTTCGTCACTGTAGAGATAGTTCAGATAGGCTTCCGCCTGTTTGCGCGTTCCTTTACGGTCTACCACTTTGTCCACTACGGCGACCGGCGGTTCCGCCAGGATAGATAAGGACGGCGTAACGATTTCCAGTTGATCGCCCCCCTGCTCTTTCAGCGATAAATACGCCTCGTTTTCCCAGGCAATCAACACATCGCCCAGTTGACGTTGTACAAAGCTGATAGTCGCGCCGCGTGCGCCGGTATCCAGCACCGGAGCATGTTTGTAGAGCTCTGTTACGAATTTCTGCGCGCTGTCATCGGTTCCGCCCGGCAAGTGTTTGGCATAAGCCCAGGCCGCCAGGAAGTTCCAGCGCGCACCGCCGGAGGTTTTCGGGTTCGGCGTAATCACCTGTACATCCGGTTTGATCAGGTCGTCCCAGTCCTTGATCTGTTTCGGATTACCTTTACGCACCAGGAAGACGATGGTGGAGGTATAAGGCGTGCTGTTGTCCGGCAGGCGCGCCTGCCATTGAGCGTCAATCAACGGCTGATTCAAATTGAGCGCATCGATGTCCCCCGCCAGCGCCAGCGTTACGACGTCGGCCTGCAAACCATCGATGACGGAACGCGCCTGCTTACCTGAGCCGCCGTGGGAGTTTTTCACAGCGATCGTTTCGCCGGTCGTCTCTTTCCAATGTTTAATAAACGCGGCGTTATATTGTTGATAAAATTCACGGGTGGGGTCATAGGATACATTCAGTAATTCCGTAGCTGCCGTAGCCATACCCGAAAACAACAACGCGGCAGTAGCCAGCGACCATCCTAAACGACGCATTGACATTATGATTACTCCCCTCAAAGTCTGCCCATTGTCTGCGCAAGCGATAAAAAAGTCTGTACGTGCGAGAAAAAAGTCTGCGCGAGCGATAAAAAGCGCCCCAGAGTCGGGCGACCGTCATCCTGCAACCAGGAAACAGCCGCTAAGCGGCGCAACTGCATCCGGTTTTATCTATGAAAGGGACAATAGAGGATAAGGCGAAAGGGAAAAAATACTGTTTCGAGATAATTTATACTCTCGGGTTATATTATTCGCTGTTTAACAGCATTTTTGAATCTAAGATGAGCGACAGATTTACCGCCTGCCGCCCTCGTCGTCATTTACCGGGAATTACTGTTCTTCATCCAGTTGCAGTGCGACATACAGCAACAGCCGATCGTCAAAATTGCCCAGATCCAGTCCGGTGAGTTCGGAGATGCGGTTTAGCCGGTACTCCAGCGTATTGCGATGCACAAATAACGCCTTGGCGGTCGCCCCCGGCTGCACATTGTTGCGAAACCAGGCGTTAAGCGTGCGACGCAGCAAACCGTTGCTGTCCATCGCCTTCAGCCTGGCTAATGGGCGCACCAGTTCGTTGGCCTGCCAGCCCCCACGCAGGCTATCAAGCAGTACCGGCAACATGAGATCCTGATAGAAATAGCTGCGCTGAGCCGGCATACGTTGTTTGCCGACACTCATGGTGGTTCGGGCGGTACGGTAGGAACGTGCGATACTGCCGGGGCCGGTAAAATAGTTGCCTAACGCTATTCTCACCCGCAACCGACTGCTTTCCTCCATACGCGACAACAGTGTGTCGACGCGGCGACGGTGATCCTCGGCATCCCAGCGGTTATGGTTGTTGAGCGCCGGCTTCAGCACTACCATCTCCGTCAGCGAGACAATCGCAATCAAATTGTTGCGCTCCGGCGTCGTCAGCAACGTCTGCAATTGCTGTAACTCCGCCATAGCGCTATCCACCCCTAATTGACCGCTATCCACCTCTACCACGGCCGCAACACGCGGTTGGTTAAGATCGATCCCCAAACGCTGAGCCCACTCCATCAGTGCCGGCGACAGCTCATCCGTGCGAATCAGGTTCAACACCAACTCTTCCCGTAAACGGCTATCCTGCGCCAGCATATGCAGCAATCGCGCCTGTTCCAGCATCATCTCAGCCGTCATGCACACCAATTCACCGTACTGGCGCAACTGGCCGGGGTTGCCGGTCAAACCAATTACGCCGACGATTTCGCCGTCGATTTTCAATGGCAGGTTGATGCCGGGCCGAACGCCATGCAGATGGCGCGCTACCGCGTCATCAATATCCACTACCCGTCCCTGCGACAGCACCAATAGCGCGCCTTCATGCAATTCACCAATGCGCTCCCGGTCGCCGCTGCCGATAATACGTCCACGTGCATCCATCACATTGATATTGCTATCAATAATTTGCATTGTGCGAGCAACGATTTCCTGTGCCAGTTTGTTATTCAGGTGGTATGACGCCATATCAACCTCAGGGGATAGAGACAACCGCACCAGCATAGCGCCGGATATTGCGCCAGACATTGTGCAAATGGACAAAAACCGGGAAATCTCACAGGAACTGTGGTTGAACTCACAAAACGGGCGGGAAACAGCATGGCCGGTGCCGAAGCATCCGGCCATATTGACAATCAGGTTATTGAATCAGCAGATAAAGATCACTGTTGCCGCGTCGAATACTCAGCGCCAGTACCGGCGGCTTGCTGTCGATAATCTTGCGTAGCTCGCCAATATTTTCTACCGGCTGTTGGTTCACCCCCAGGATGACATCATCAGGCTTAAGGCCGATTTTCGCCGCCGCAGAATCCGGTTTCACCTTATCCACTTTAACGCCCTTCTGGCCGTCTACCTGGGTGTTACTCAACTCAGCGCCTTCAATCGCCGAATTCAGGTTACCGGATTCCACCTGCGACTGCGCACTCTGCTGCAATGTGACGTCTACCGTCGCGGGTTTCCCGTCGCGAATCAGCCCCAGCGTCAGTTTGCTGCCGACCGGCAACGAACCAATCTGAGCACGCAACGCCGAGAAACTGCCGATGGCTTTACCGTTCATCGATACCACCACATCCCCTGCCTTGATACCGGCTTTGGCGGCGGCGGAATTCGGCTGTACCTGGCTGACGAACGCCCCACGCTGGGCATCGACTTTCATCGCCTTGGCAATATCGGAATTCAGCTCCGTCCCCATGATCCCCAACTCGCCGCGTTTCACTTCGCCGTATTCGACGATTTGGTTAATCAGGTTCTTCACAATATTGCTGGGGATGGCAAAACCGATACCGATATTACCGCCGCCCGGCGCCAGAATAGCCGTGTTCAGGCCAATCAGTTCACCATTCAGGTTGACCAGCGCACCGCCGGAGTTACCCCGGTTGATTGCGGCATCGGTTTGGATAAAATCTTCATAGTTTTCAATATTTAGACCACTGCGCCCTAACGCCGAGATGATCCCTGATGTGGCGGTTTCGCCCAAACCGTAAGGGTTGCCGATCGCCACCGCATAATCCCCCACGCGCAGTTGATCGGAATCCGCCATCTTAATCTCGGTCAGATTACGGAAATCCTTCAATTGAATCAGCGCCACATCCGATCGCGGGTCTTTACCAATCACTTTCGCATCATATTTACGCCCATCATTGAGGCGAATCTGAATTTTATCGGCATTGTCCACCACGTGGTTGTTGGTCACCACATAGCCTTTCGCGGCATTGATGATAACCCCGGCACCCAACGCCTGAAATGCCTGCGGCGGCGCACCTTCCTCACCACCGTCCTCGTCGTCATCTTCGCCCTGGCACATCGGCGATGACCGGAAAGGCGATCCTTCCTGACAGAAGGGCGAATTGTCGCCGAAGAAGGGCTGCATTTGTGGCGGCACGCTGGCCCCCTGACTGGCGGCGGTATGCCCCTCTACCGAAATATTCACCACCGACGGCATGACTTTCTCCAGCATGGGCGCCAGGCTTGGCAACTGAGCGCCGGACGACGATACCGATTCTGCCGCGCTGGCAGTGGCCGGCAATGCCCCCACCGCTATCGCCAGACTCAGCGCCAGCGCGCTCAACATCAATGATTTTTGTTTCATAGCGATATGTCTCACCATTCAGTCAACGAGCGAACTCCGACAGCCCTCTCAGCCGTCAAGGAAGCGTGAACTCACTATGCGCGGCAGCGCTCATTCAATGCAATATGGTGAAGGGTAAGGAAATATTGTCCGTATTTACAAAACTCCGCCCTTCATCTCCCCCGTCAGTCCACCGCCATTAAGCGACGATATTCATCGTAAGCGTACAAATCGGTCATACCGCTGATGTAGTCGAGAATCAGTCGGGCACGGTAGTAATACTCCCATACCTCTTGTTCTTTATCGGATAATGCGGCCAGAGAACGGGTTGCTTCGCGGTAGGCATGGCAATGCTTGCTGGAAAGTTTGTGGTACAGCCGGGTTTCGATGGGATAGCGTTTGTGAGTATCGTCGGTCACTAACCGGCAGAAATCACGGTACGGCATATTCAGCAACGGGCTATAGATTTCCAGCAGGCCGCTGATAATACGATCGCCCTGTAGCTCAAGCTGTTCGACCTCATGATGATTAAACACGAACTTTCTGGCGACATCTTTAAAGATCTTTAATAATCGCCCGTAGTCGTCTTTGTCCTCCTCCAGCAGCGAATGGTTGAAACTACCGTCATAAATCGCCGGCAGATTCTCAATAAAACGCCGCGTCGCATAGCGCACCATGGTATTAACGGTATTGACCCGCAGTTTCATAAAAAACTGATCGCTTTCACTGCGCCCCGGCAGATGCTGCCGTTCTTCATAAGCCAAATCGACGGTACGGTTAAACACATCCTTTTCCGCCCGTTCTCCCCAGGCCTCTTCCAGACGTTCGTAAAGCTGCTGATAGGTGATGATTTTCTTTTCTACCGCATCTTCCAGATCGGCAATGCAATAAGAAATATCATCCGCCGCCTCCATGATGTACGTCAGCGGGTGACGGTGAAATTCCGCCATGTTCAGCTCGCTGCGTAACTGCTGCACAAAGGGCTCTTCCGACAGATAAAAGCCGACTTTTTTCATCAGATAACTGTATGCAGACGGGACAGGCTGCGCCCAGTAAGCCGGTTTAGTGTATTTCAGTATGCAACCGATCTGGGCATAGGTCAGATTGAGTTTCAACAGCGAATGCACCAGCCGAATCGCCTGGGCATTGCCTTCGAAATTGCTCAGATCATGGCGGATGCGGCCACGCAATGCGTTCAACTCCACACTCTCTTTCTCGTCGAGTTTCAGGCACGGCACCTGACAGGGGTCAGGCTGGGAGTCGTGCGGCGTCTCTTCCGGCAACAATCGCTGGCTGAACCAGTTATTGATCGCCGCTTCGCCAAAATGCCCGAACGGCGGGTTACCGATGTCATGCATCAGGCACGCCATTTCCACCAGACTTTCAAACGGCGTTTCCAGCGGCTCCAGCCCCAACGCCTCCAATTGCCCGTTTTTACGCAGCTGTCGGAAAATTTCCTTGGCGATATAGCGCCCGACCTGCTGCACTTCCATGGAATGCGTCAGGCGGGAGCGCACGGCGGCGTTGCGTTCCAGCGGGAAGACCTGAGTTTTTTGTTGTAAGCGGCGAATAGCGGCAGAGTTGATGATCCTCCCCCTGTCGCTTTCAAACTCCTGCACAATGGCATATTCATCCTTTTTATCTTTTTTCCTGCCAAAACGTCGCTGGAAACTGAGTTTGGTTGAAAAGTCGATAGCAGACATACTGTTCTCCATGTAATGCCCTGTTCAGGGCGAGCCTGCAGGCGAATAACGGGTGACCGACGGGCATCGGCGCGGATGGCGCATGACATGACTTCCGTCATAGCACGTCGCCTCAGTCATAGCACGTCCCCGGCGGGTGTACAATCGCGGCACCTTTCAAGCCGTGATAGACTAAACTTTTGTGACTTTTGACGAATCGGTGGGGAATCCTATGAAAGTTGGCATTATTGGCGCAATGGAACAAGAAGTGACGCTGTTGAGAGAACAGATCCAGAACCGCCAGACCTTCCAGCGCGCAGGCTGCGAGATTTACAGCGGCCAGTTGCACGGCGTGGAGATTGCACTGCTGAAATCCGGCATCGGCAAAGTATCAGCCGCACTGGGCACTACGCTGCTGCTGGAACACTGCCGTCCGGACGTGGTCATCAACACCGGCTCCGCAGGCGGTCTGGCGTCGTCACTCAAGGTCGGCGATATCGTGGTGTCCGACGACGTGCGCTATCACGACGCCGATGTCACCGCGTTCGGTTACGAACCTGGCCAGATGGCGGGTTGCCCGGCTGCGTTTAGCGCCGATGAAAAACTGATCGCGCTGGCGCAGGACGCCATCGGCCGGTTGCAGTTGAACGCCGTACGCGGGTTGGTGGTCAGCGGCGATGCCTTTATCAACGGCAAAGCGCCGCTGGAGCGAATCCGTCAGACTTTCCCACACGCTATCGCCGTAGAAATGGAAGCCACCGCCATCGGTCACGTTTGTCACCAGTTTGGCGTGCCGTTTGTGGTGGTTCGCGCCATCTCCGATGTGGCGGATCAGGAATCGCACCTCAGTTTCGACGAGTTTCTGGTCACCGCCGCCAAGCAGTCCAGCCGAATGGTGGAAGCCATGCTGCAATCCCTGGCGAAAAACCGCTAAACCGTGCAACCGGGGCGCACAACCCCGGTTTTTTCTCTCGAGATTCACGCCGTGAAATCCTTTTACTTCCGTCTGTGGTGGTTACCGATACTGCTAGGTTTGCCTTTCTGTCGGGCAGAACCGGTTGCGCAGCGCGTCGTCAGTCTGGCGCCACATGCGACCGAAATGGCGTTTGCCGCCGGGTTGGGCGAGCGGCTGGTTGGCGTCAGCGCCTGGTCAAATTATCCGCCGGAGGCCGAACGTATCGAGCAAGTCGCCAACTGGCAGGGCATCAATCTGGAACGTATTCTGGCGTTAAAGCCGGATTTGGTGCTGGCATGGCGTGAAAGCAACGCACAGCGGCCGCTGGATCAGTTGGCGTCATTCGGCATCCACATTCTGTATCTCGACCCCGTCACGCTCGACGACATTCCGCGTCAACTGGACAGGCTGGCGCAATACAGCCCGCATCCGGAACAAGCGCACGAAGCCGCGCAACGCTTTCGTCAGCAGCAACAAACGCTGATGCAGCAGTACGGCCATAACGCGCCCGTTCGGGTATTTTTGCAATTCGGCAGCCAGCCGCTGTTTACGTCATCACAGGCGACGCTGCAAAGCCAGGTGATAAGCCTATGCGGCGGCGGCAATATCTTTAGCGACAGCCCGGTGCCCTGGCCGCAGGTAAGCCGTGAGCAGGTGATTCGGCGTCAGCCGCAAATCATCGTCATCAGCGGACAGCCCGGCGCGGTGGAACAGGTCAAGGCATTTTGGCGGCCGCAATTGACCGCCGACGTGATAGCCGTGAACGAAGATTGGTTTAGCCGGACCGGCCCACGACTAATGCTGGCGGCGGAACAGTTATGTCGGCAACTCGCCGCGTGGCGAGGCTGACGCGCAGTCAGTACACAGAGTCGGTACACAGAATCAGTACACAGATATAAAAAAACCCGTGTACCAGTCGGCCACGAGTTTTTCTGATATCCCCTTCATACTTCACGTCGCAGGTGCGTTGGCTGCGTGACTCGAATTATTTTGGGTATATACAAAGTATCGTCAGATGCTGAAAGAGGAACCGCAGCCGCAAGTGGTTTTCGCGTTCGGGTTGGTCACCACAAAACGGGAGCCTTCCAGCCCTTCGGTGTAATCCACCGAACCGCCGATCAGGTACTGCAAACTCATCGGATCGACCACCAGAGATACCCCTTGTTTTTCAATGGTCATATCACCGTCGTTAACCTTATCGTCGAAGGTGAAACCGTACTGGAAGCCGCTGCAACCGCCGCCAGTAATGTAAACCCGAAGTTTCAGTTCCGGATTCTCTTCATCGGCAATCAGGAGTTTCACCTTACTCGCTGCCGCATCGGTAAACTGCAGGGGCAGTGCTACATCATCGCTCATTTTTTACTCCCAATCTCATATCGGGCGGTACTCAACAGCCCTGGTTATCGTTTTATTATCCAACAGCCCCCGACAACGTTCAAGATTTGATACCAACGATCGACGTGACGGCTGACGTCTTCTGCTGAACCTGACGTTCCAGCGTGCAGGCCAAAACACCGGAGTCAAGCGAAGGAAGAGCGGCCGACTTGCCCAGCCGGCACCCAGATGAGAGCAAGCTAAAGTGTGCCCGGCGATTTCACAACGCGAAACAGATGATTAGAATGGACGCCACTCGCTATGCAAATCCAATCAGGAAGCCGCAATGAATAAATCTGAAAGTCTGTATGCCGCCGCCCGTCAATTGATTCCAGGAGGCGTCAATTCGCCGGTACGTGCCTTTAACGGCGTCGGCGGCGTGCCGCTGTTTATCGAGCGGGCGGAAGGCGCCAGACTCTACGACGCGGATGGCAAATCGTATATCGATTATGTCGGGTCCTGGGGCCCCATGATTCTGGGTCACAACCATCCGGCCATTCGTCAGGCGGTGATTGACGCCGCCGAGCGCGGCCTGAGTTTTGGCGCGCCGACCGAAATGGAAGTGAAAATGGCGCAGTTGGTCACCTCGCTGGTGCCGGGCATGGAGATGGTGCGTATGGTGAACTCCGGCACCGAAGCCACCATGAGCGCCATTCGTCTGGCGCGCGGTTTCACCGGCCGCGACAAAATCATCAAATTCGAAGGCTGCTACCACGGCCACGCCGACTGCCTGCTGGTGAAAGCGGGTTCCGGCGCGCTGACGCTGGGTCAGCCCAATTCGCCCGGCGTACCGGCTGATTTCGCCCGCCATACCCTGACCTGCACCTATAACGACCTTGACTCGGTGCGCGCAGCGTTCGAGCAGTATCCGCAAGCGATCGCCGCGATTATCGTCGAACCGGTGGCCGGCAACATGAACTGTATTCCGCCGCTGCCGGCGTTCCTGCCGGGGCTGCGCGCGTTGTGCGACGAATTCGGCGCACTGCTGATCATCGATGAAGTGATGACCGGCTTTCGCGTAGCGCTGGGCGGCGCGCAGGCGCACTACGGCGTGCGCCCGGATCTCACCTGCCTCGGCAAGATTATCGGCGGCGGTATGCCGGTAGGCGCTTTCGGCGGGCGTCGTGACGTAATGGAAGCACTGGCGCCGACCGGGCCGGTGTATCAGGCCGGCACGCTATCCGGCAACCCGATTGCTATGGCGGCGGGTTTCGCCTGCCTGAGCGAAGTCGCCAAACCGGGCGTCCACCAAAAGCTCACCGAACTGACCACGCAACTGGCGGAAGGCTTGCTGGCGGCAGCGAAAGCCCAGCAGATCCCGCTGGTGGTGAACCATGTCGGTGCCATGTTCGGGATTTTCTTTACCGATGCCGCTCAGGTGACCTGCTATCAGGATGCGCTGAAGTGTGACGTGGAACGGTTTAAACGCTTCTTCCACCTGATGTTGGACGAAGGCATCTATCTGGCGCCGTCGGCGTTCGAAGCGGGCTTTATGTCGCTGGCGCACAGTCAGCAGGATATTGAATATACCGTTGACGCGGCTCGCCGCTGCTTTGCCAAACTGTAAGCAAGCAGACGCCATGCTGACGGGCCAAATCCCAGCGGGGTGGTGTCTTTTTCTGCTCTGGTGGCGTTTTTGCAACGGCACGTGAGTGCATGAAAAAACCCGCAGAGGCACCGACCAAAAAACACGCCCGGCAAGCCGGGCGTGTTATTACCTTATCTGCATCTGCTGCGGGTCGTTACTGCCCGAACATCTGCTTGATCCAGTCAGGCACGCTGCCGCCTTCCTGCTGATTTTGTTGTGGCTGACCATTCGGCGAATTCGTCGGCTGTTGCACCGCTTGCTGGCTGGCCTGGCACAACGCCTGCGGGTTATCGCTCCACACCGGCAATGCCCGGCCGGCGCTGCCGTTACAGATAACGTTGCCGCTGCCATCCACCGACATGGTGGTAATGCCTTCCGGCGGCGTCAGCACCAGCGGCAACGGCGTCTGATTTTCCAGATAGCGACGATAGATAGTCAGCGCGCCGTTGGCGCCGGTCAGTTTCGCCGGGCCATTGTTGTCACGGCCAACCCAGGTGATCACCACTTCTTTGCCGTCTACGCCGGCAAACCAGCTGTCGCGCAGGTCGTTGGTGGTCCCGGTTTTCCCCGCCAGGTGGTAATTGCCGAATTTCACCGTCAGCGAACGTGAGGTGCCCCGCTCTACCACCTGTTGCATACCATACAACGTCAGGTAAGCAGCCTGTGACGGCACCGCCCGTTCAGCTTGCGGGAAGCTCTGATACAGCACCTTACCGTCTTCAGCAATCACCGAGCGCAGGGCAGAAAGCGTCGCACGACTGCCGCCACTGGCGATAGTTTGGTATTCCTGCGCCACTTCCATCGGCGTCAGGCTGACGGCGCCGAGCAACATCGCCGGCACCGCCTGAATCTGGTTTTGCGGGATCCCCAGCTTCTGCAACGTATCGCTGACCTGATCCAGCCCGACCGCCATCCCCAGATTTACCGTCGGTACGTTGAGCGAATTCGCCAGCGCGTCCACCAGCATCACCCGGCCACGGAACTCACGATCGTAGTTTTTCGGCTCCCAAACCGTACCGTTCGGCTGCTTGAGCGAAATCGGCTCATCCACCAAAATGGTGTTGAGGCGATAACGATCCGGCATACTGAGCGCGGTCAGATACGTCGGCGGTTTCGCCAGCGAACCGACCGAACGGCGCGCCTGCATCGCACGGTTAAAACCGGCAAATTGCGCATCGGAACCCCCCACCATCGCCCGAATCTCGCCGCTGAAGCGATCGACGATCACCATCGCCGATTCCAGATCCTTGACCCCGCGCGCCGCGCGCAGCGCCGGAATGCCGTCTTCCACCGCTTTTTCCGCTGCATCCTGCGATACCGGATCCAGCGTGGTGAAAATCTTCACCCCGGACAGATCGTTGGCTTTGTCGCCCAGCCGCTGCTGCAACTCCTGGCGCACCATCTGCATGAACGCCGGCTGCGGGCTAATCGCCCCGCCTTTCGGCTGGACCCCCAACGGGCGGGCACTCAACATGTTGTAAAGATCTTCGTCGATGACCTGCTGGTTTTGCAGCAGCTTCAACACCAGATTACGGCGTTCCAGCGTTACCTGCGGGTTGCGCCACGGGTTATACAGCGACGCCCCTTTCACCATCCCCACCAGCATCGCCTGCTGATCAAGGCTCAGTTCGTTGACCGGCCGGCCGAAATAGTACAGGCTGGCCAGCGGAAAACCGCGGATCTGATCGTTGCCGCTCTGGCCGAGATACACCTCGTTCAGATACAGCTCCAGAATGCGATCCTTGCTGTAGCGGTAATCCATGATCAACGCCATGTAGGCTTCGTTGGCTTTACGCCACAACGAGCGTTCGTTGGTCAGAAACAGGTTTTTCACCAGCTGCTGGGTCAGCGTACTGCCGCCCTGCACCGCCCGGCCCGCCGTCAGGTTGGCGACCAACGCACGGCCGATAGAGTAGAAACTGATGCCGTCATGCTCATAGAAATGGCGGTCTTCGGTGGCGATCAGCGTTTGCACCAGCAGATCAGGGAAACCGGAACGCTGCACAAATAGCCGCTGCTCGCCGTTCGGTGACTGCAACATGGTGATCAGTTTCGGATCGAGCCGGAAGAAGCCGAAGTTGCGCTGATTGTCCATGTTCTGGATCTGCGACAACCGGTCGTTACTGAAGATCATCTTGGCGTGGATCTGGCCTTCCTTGCCGTCGGGGAAATCAAAAGGACGGCGCAGAATTTCAATGTTGTTGGCTTGCACCGTAAATTCGCCCGGCCGCGTAATACGGCTGACTTCACGGTATTGCATCCCTTCCAACAGGTTAGCCATCTCTTTTTTGCTGTAGGCCATACCCGGTTCGAGGTTGACCATGCGGCCATACACCGCCGCCGGCAACTGCCATACTTTACCGTCAATGCGACTGCGGATTTCTCCGTCGAGGTAAATGCCGTAAACCGACATCACCACCACAAAAATCAGGAACAGCCGGATAAGCCACCCCAGCCAGCGGCGCTTTTTACGCGGCCGCTTGCTCATGACCTCTTCCTCGTCATCCTCATCGTCGTCATAGTCGTTTTCGTACTCGTCTTCATAATCGTCGTCGTAGTCATCATCCCTGCGACGGCGCGTCGCTTGCCTGCGAGGGGGAGTGTGTCGTGACGCACTACGTTTGCGCCCGATAGGTTCGCGGTCATCCCGAGACATTACAGTGACATCTCCATCAGGTTACTGACGGCACCGGGTTACCCACCAAGGCCGTCTACTCTGTGTCTCCCACGCTGCGCAAGGAAGGGGGAAACATCTGAAATTATGTGTTCTGGTATTTTCTGGTGCGCCGGGTTGGCGCCGTATTCGCCGGATCGTCCGGCCAGACATGTTTGGGATAGCGCCCTTTCATTTCTTTCTGCACCTCCCGGTAAGCACCGTTCCAGAACGCCGCCAGATCGCGGGTGATCTGCAATGGTCGCATCGCGGGGGAGAGCAATTCAAGTACCAGCGCCACACGTCCTTCAGCCAGCAGCGGGCTGGCCTGCTCGCCGAACATTTCCTGCAACCGCACCGCCAGCACCGGCGGCTGCTCCGCCTCATAGCGGATCGGCAAACGGCTACCGCCCGGTGCGGTGTAATGGCTGGGCAAGGCGCTCTCCAGCCGCTGACGCTGCGGCCAGTCAAGCAACCGCCACAGCGCCTCGCTCAGGTTGACCTGATTAAGGGTACGACGATCCCGTACGCCGCCCAGCGACGGCAACAACCACAGTTCCAGCGACGCCAGCAGGGCGTCGTCGTCAACGGCCGGCCACGCGACCTCCGGCAGCCACTGCCGGGCGCACAGTAACCGCTGGCGCAGTTGCTGCGCCGGTTCGTCCCAGTTCAACACCGACAAACCTTGCTCCCGCAGCCAGTTGAGCATCGCCTGCTGCAACGCCTCATCCGACGGTTTGGCTAATGGCCGGGACGATAGCGTCAGGCTGCCAATCTGCGTTCTCAAACTGGCGCGCAGCGTACCTTTTTCTTCGTCCCAGTGCATCAGATTCTGTTCGGTTACCAGTTCCGGACGCTGCCGCGTCAGCCGGTCGATATCCACCGATTGTGCCAGTAATATACGTGCATCGGCACTGTAGGTATTTTGCATCAAAACCGGAGCCAGCAGCCATTCCGACGCCGACAACGCCTCTTCCGGCGGCAGGCCGGCGCCCGAACCATTCGCCAGTTGATAGCGCCCGTCCTGACCACGCCGCCGTGCAATGCGATCCGCAAATCCCATCGATAGCAACCAGCAAGCCAGACTTTCATTCACCGAACCCGACGCCTTGCCGGCGCGGCGCGCCAGCTGTTGCGCCCGGCGTTGCCAGTGGCCGGCGGGGCGATGCAGCGCGTCGGATAGATTCGGCGACCCGGCGCGCGGTGGTTCTTCAATAATGGCGGCCAGCAACGCCGCCGTCGCCAACGCATCCTCATCTTGCCCGGCGGCATACAACATCGCCGCCAGCCGCGGATCGCACCCCAACGCCGCCATTTTACGCCCATCCGACGTCAGCCGTTGCTGCGCATCGCACATACCCAGTTGCGTCAGCAAACGGTCCGCCGCCAACAACGCCGGTTGAGGCGGCTTGTCCAGCCAACAGAGCGACGCGACATCATGGCAGCCCCATTGCAGCAAATCCAGCCACAAGCCGGACAGGTCGCTGTGCAGGATTTCCGGTTCGCTTTGCGCCGCCGCACGCTCCGCTTGCTCGCGGCTGAACAGATGCCAGCACACGCCCGGCTCCAGCCGCCCGGCACGACCGGCACGCTGCACCATCGAGGCCTGGCTGATACGCTGGGTCGCCAGACGCGTCAACCCGGTTTTGACATCAAACAGCGCCACGCGCTCCAGACCGCCGTCCACCACCACCCGAATCCCCTCAATGGTCAGGCTGGTTTCGGCAATGTTGGTCGCCAACACCACTTTACGCCGTCCGGCGGCGGCGGGAAGAATCGCTTTTTGCTGCTCCGCCAGCGTCAACGCGCCATACAGCGGGCACACATCTATCTGATTAACAACCACATCGACCTGATTAAAAGCCACATCGCCCGATACCGTGTTTTCCAGCAGCGTCTGCAATCGTTTGATTTCCGCCACGCCCGGCAAAAACACCAACAATGACCCCGACTCGTCCTGTAATAAACGGTAAATGAGCCTGGCCGCCGCTTCCTCGAGGCGATCCTGGGAACCCATGGGTTGATAATGTCGTTCCACCGGCCAGGAACGACCTTGCGACGACACGCTGAGCGATTGGGGTAATAAAGAAGTCAGGCGGGAATTATCCAGCGTGGCGGACATGATCAACAGTTTCAGGTCATCACGCAGCCCTTGCTGGACATCCAGCAGCAGCGCCAGCGCCAAATCGGCCTGCAAACTGCGCTCGTGAAATTCATCCAGAATCACCAGCGAGACGCCATCCAGCGCCGGGTCCTGTTGCACCATGAGGGTCAGAATGCCTTCCGTCACTACTTCCAGTCGGGTCTGGCTACTGACCCGGCTTTCCGAACGCATACGATAACCGATGGTCTGCCCCGGCGTTTCGCCCAGCCACTCCGCCAGCCGGAAGGCTACGTTTTTGGCCGCCAGCCGACGCGGCTCCAGCATAATAATGCGGCCGGGCACCACGCCGCGCTGCAACAGTTGTAACGGCAACCAGGTGGATTTCCCTGCGCCGGTCGGGGCATGTAGCAACACCTGCGGCGCGGTATGCAACGCCTGAATAACGTCATCCACAACGGCGCTGACGGGAGGTAGATTCACATAAAACTCCGTGATCATGCGGCTAAATTCACTGGCGCAACAATCATTTATTATTTGAAAAAAATCGCCCGCCGACAATAACGCTCAAAAAAACGCTTAATAATAAAGAAAGGGGAAACACCGCCCCACCGCTGATGCGGAACGTCGCCTTAACTTTATTCGCCGGGCATTGTAGCATCGGAACCCCGCAGAACGGAGAGATTGCCATGACCCCGACCCGCCGCCTGTTTTTCGCCCTGTCGCTGCCCGATGATATCGGCCGGCAGATAGTACACTGGCGCGCCGCGCAATTCTCCCCGGAAGCCGGGCGCCCGGTCGCGGCGGCCAACCTGCATTTGACGCTGGCTTTCCTCGGCGAGATCAGTGATGCCAAAATGCAGGCGTTAACCGCGCTGGCCGGGCGTATCCGTCAGTCGGCGTTCACCCTGAATCTGAACGATGCCGGCCACTGGCCGCGCCCCGGCGTGGTATGGCTCGGTTGCCGCCAGGCGCCGCGCGGCTTATTGCAACTGGCTGATATGCTGCGTTCGCAGGCGGCGCGCAACGGTTGCTACCAACCGCCTCAGCCTTTCCACCCGCACATCACGCTACTGCGCGGCGCTACCCGCCCGCTGCCGCTGCCCGCCGCCACGTTCAACTGGACGGTGAGCGTCGAGCAATTTTTTCTGTATGAATCGCGCACCGAAGCAGGCCGAACCCATTATCAGCCTATCGCCCACTGGCCGTTGCCGACACTCTGAGAGACAGCATTCATGCAATTTTCCCCGCGCCTGCGACCCGCCACGCTACTCAAACGTTACAAACGATTTCTGGCGGACGTCGTCACCCCTGACGGCCAGCCTCTGACGCTGCATTGCCCCAATACCGGCGCCATGACCGGCTGCGGCTCACCTGGCGATACCGTCTGGTACTCCACGTCGGATAACCCGAAACGCAAGTATCCTCACACCTGGGAACTGACGCAGACGCCACAAGGCCACTGGATTGGCGTCAATACCTTGCGCGCCAATCAACTGGTGCTTGAGGCGCTGCACGCAGGACGACTGAACGATTTATCAGGTTACACCACCCTCCGCACCGAAGTGCGCTATGGTTCGGAAAACAGCAGGATAGATCTGTTATTACAGGCAGACGGACGCGCCGACTGCTATATTGAAGTTAAATCAGTCACATTGTTGCAACATGGATGTGGTTACTTTCCCGATGCGGTGACGCTCAGGGGACAGAAGCATTTGCGGGAACTGCAACAGATGGCGGCACAGGGTTGTCGCGCCGTATTGTGTTTCGCCGTGCTGCATTCCGGCATCCGTCAGATTTCAGCGGCGCAACACATTGACCGACATTACGCCGAATTATTACAACTCTGCCGGCAGCAAGGGGTTGAAATTCTGTGTTACGGTGCCCATATCTGTCCGGATAGCATGACGCTAGAAGAACCGTTACCGTTCAATAACGTGACGACAGCGAGCTAATTCTGCCACGCGTTATGTATTATCTGATGGGATTATGCCGTTCCTCACACTTTGTCAGGCCAGTGTCGGGAACCATTGCCAACCTAACCACCATCTGTTATTTATAGCGGCCTGTTTTTCCCCCCTCGGGGGTCGATACTGCGTGTCGTGTTATGTAGGAGAAGCAACATGCAAGAAGGGCAAAACCGTAAGACATCCTCTCTGAGCATTCTCGCAATTGCCGGAGTGGAGCCGTACCAGGAGAAGCCGGGCGAAGAATACATGAACGACGCTCAGCTGGCTCACTTCAGGCGTATTCTTGAAGCATGGCGCAATCAACTCAGGGATGAAGTCGATAGAACCGTATCGCACATGCAGGATGAAGCGGCCAACTTTCCCGACCCGGTAGACCGTGCCGCTCAGGAAGAAGAGTTTAGCCTTGAACTGCGCAACCGTGATCGCGAACGCAAGCTGATCAAGAAAATCGCCAAAACACTGCAGAAAATCGAAGACGAGGACTTTGGCTATTGTGAGTCCTGCGGCGTGGAAATCGGCATCCGTCGACTGGAAGCACGCCCCACCGCCGATCTGTGCATTGACTGCAAAACACTGGCCGAAATCCGCGAAAAGCAGATGGCCGGGTGATATCATCCGGCGGGAAAGCGCACCGCCCTACCGCCGGATCTTTACCTATTATGACGCGTCATTATTAATGCTAACCGGCACGATACCGCCGTATGTCTGAATCACGCCCTTATATCGGCCGTTTTGCGCCATCCCCTTCCGGTGATCTCCATTTTGGTTCTTTGATAGCGGCATTGGGCAGTTATCTGCAAGCCCGTTCCCGTCATGGGCGTTGGCTGGTACGCATCGAGGATATCGACCCACCGCGCGAAGTGCCCGGCGCCGCCTCCCGTATTCTGCGTCAACTGGAACAGTATGGGCTGTTCTGGGACGGCGACGTAGCGTATCAATCACGCCGCCACGATCTGTACCTCTCGGTACTGGATGAATTGCAGCGTCAGGGGAAATGTTATTACTGCACCTGTACCCGCCAGCGCATTCAGCAAATTGGTGGGCACTACGACGGACACTGCCGCGATCGCGGCTTGCCGCCGGGCAATGCGGCACTGCGCCTACGCCAGACTCACCCCGTCGTACACTTTCACGATCGCTTGCGTGGGCAGATCGATGCCGACCCGATGCTGGCGCGAGAAGACTTTATTATCCATCGCCGCGATGGATTGTTTGCCTACAATCTGGCGGTGGTGGTGGACGACCACGAACAAGGGGTGACCGACATCGTACGCGGCGCGGATTTAATCGAACCCACGGTGCGCCAGCTATCCCTATACCAACAACTGAATTATCCTGCGCCAACCTATATGCATCTGCCGTTGGCGCTCAACACCGACGGCAATAAACTATCGAAGCAGAATCATGCGCCGGCGTTGCCTGAGGGCGATCCACGAGCGGTTCTGGCGCTGGCGCTGACGTTTTTACGCCAGCCCCTGCCGGCGCACTGGCGGGACCTCGATCGGGACGCGTTGCTCGCGTGGGCGGTAGCGCACTGGTCGCTGTCCGCAGTTCCCGTCGAGGCAGCCCTTACATCGCCGGAAATAACATCAGCATTCTCAAAGGGCTGAGGGTGAGCTATGATTAGCCGCTATTTTTTGTCGTATCGCTAATTTTTCAATGATTATCGAGGTGTATTATCTTTACCCGGGTAGCTAATTTTTGCCGCAAGGTACTGAATCGTGAGCATGAGCCAGCCAGTGCGGACCTTCCGCCGCAGGCAATGACGGTCATTCCCCGTGATCAACATGCTATTTCACGCAGCGACATTAGTGAGAATGCGCTGAAAGTACTGTATCGCCTGAGCAAAGCGGGCTATGAGGCGTATCTGGTAGGCGGTGGCGTCCGTGACCTGCTGTTGGGCAAAAAGCCCAAAGACTTCGATATTACCACCAACGCCACGCCGGAGCAGGTTCGCAAGTTGTTCCGCAATTGTCGGCTGGTGGGTCGCCGTTTCCGCCTGGCGCACGTGATGTTCGGCCCTGAGGTGATTGAAGTCGCCACATTCCGCGGCCACCATGAGCAACATCAGGAGCAGGAAACCAAAAACGCGGCACAGCAAGGCCACAATGGTATGCTGCTGCGCGACAATATTTTCGGCACCATTGAGGAAGATGCCCAGCGGCGCGACTTCACCATCAACAGCCTCTATTACAATATTGCCGACTTTACCGTTCGTGACTACACCAACGGAATCAATGATTTACGCCAAGGGATGATTCGCCTGATCGGCGAGCCGGAAACCCGTTACCGTGAAGACCCGGTACGTATGCTGCGTGCGGTACGATTCGCCGCCAAACTCGGTATGCAAATCAGTCAGGACACCGCCGAACCGATTCCCCGTCTGGCCTCGTTGCTGCACGACATTCCGCCGGCGCGGTTGTTTGAAGAATCGCTGAAGCTATTGCAGGCGGGTTACGGTTACCCCACCTACCGATTGCTGTGTGAATACCAACTATTCCAGCCGTTGTTCCCGCTGATCAGTCGCTACTTCACCGCTAACGGCGAAAGTACGATGGAGCGGATGATCGTGCAGGTGTTGAAAAATACCGATCAACGCATCCAGAACGACATGCGGGTTAACCCAGCGTTTCTGTTCTCCGCCATGCTGTGGTATCCGTTGGTGGAACACGCTCAGAAACTGACGCAAGAGAGTGGGCTTGCCTACTTCGAAGCGTTTGCGTTAGCCATGAACGACATACTGGACGAACAGTGTCGCTCGCTGGCGATTCCTAAACGCATCACATCGCTTGTCCGCGATATCTGGCAATTGCAGCTACGACTGTCGCGTCGTCAGGGCAAACGCGCCTTTAAGCTGATGGAACACCCGAAATTCCGTGCCGCTTATGACTTGCTCTGCCTGCGAGCCGAAACCGAAAACCATCAGGAACTGCTACGTCTGGCGCAATGGTGGGGCGAATTTCAGGTCGCCGCGCCGCCGCGCCAGCAGGTAATGCTGAACACACTGGATGACGGCCCTACGCCGCATCGCCGTTCACGCCGTCCGCGTAAGCGACCGGTTCAGCGGGATAATATCCGATGATCTGCGTGTACCTGGCCTTGGGCAGTAATCTGTCCGAGCCATTGCAGCAGATACGCGCAGCGCTTAACGCGCTGGATGCGATTGAAAATACCCGGCTGGTGCGCTGCTCGTCTTTCTACCGCAGCCGCCCGCTTGGCCCGCAGGATCAGCCTGATTATCTCAACGCCGTCGCCGAATTACAGACCGGGTTATCACCCGAAGCGTTGTTGGACAACACCCAACGCATTGAGTTGGAACAAGGGCGGGTGCGCAAAGAAAACCGCTGGGGACCACGTACCCTCGACCTGGATATCCTGTTGTTTGGCAACATGACGCTGCATACCGAGCGGCTCACCGTGCCGCACTACGACATGAAAAACCGCGAGTTTATGCTCTACCCGCTGGCGGAGCTGGCGATGGAGCTGGTGTTTCCTGATGGAGAAGCGCTGGCGACGCGGTTACAACAGGTGCCACGCAACGGCCTGACACGGTGGGACGAGCGATAATCGCCGCCCATTGTGCTTATCCTGCCCCCGCCGCGCACGATGCGCGGCTGATATTGGGTTCATACCAATCACTTGTTTTACAAATAGAAATAGATCGCTGTTCCTGATGCCTGCCATCCATTAGAATGATTCCCCCTTGAACTGCCCTTGAGTTGACTCAGGAAGGTTGCCATGAAAGCGACAACGATTTCCCACCTGCGCCAGTGGAAACAGGAGCAGAAGAAGTTCGCCACCTTGACGGCTTATGACGCCAGCTTCGCCCAGCTATTTTACGAGCAGGGCATTCGCGTCATGCTGGTGGGGGACTCTCTCGGTATGCCTGTGCAGGGCCACGATTCAACCCTGCCCGTCACCATTGACGATATGGTTTATCACACCCGCTGCGTCCGCCGTGGTGCGCCACATTGTTTGCTGTTATCCGACCTGCCCTTTATGGGCGCCGCCACGCCGGAGCAAGCCTGCCAGCAAGCCGCCGCGTTGATGCGCGCCGGCGCCAATATGGTCAAAATCGAAGGTGGTAGTTGGCTGGTGCCGACGGTCCGCATGTTGACTGAACGTGCCGTTCCCGTGTGCGGACATCTGGGGTTGACTCCGCAGTCGGTGAATATCTTTGGCGGTTACAAAGTTCAGGGGCGCGATGAAGCCGCCGCCAGCCAACTGCTGGAAGACGCGCTGGCGCTGGAGCAGGCCGGAGCGCAGCTACTGGTGCTGGAGTGTGTACCGGTGTCGCTGGCACAGAGGGTCACTGAAGCGCTCAGCATTCCGGTTATCGGTATCGGCGCAGGCAATGTCACCGACGGCCAGATTCTGGTGATGCACGACGCGCTCGGCGTGACCGGCGGCCATACGCCGAAGTTCGCCCGCAATTTCATGGCGGAAGCCGCGGATATCCGGGCGGCGGTTCGCCTGTACGTGCAGGAAGTCGAGCAGGGAACCTTTCCCGACGAAAAATACAGTTTTGCTTAACACAGGAGCAAGCGTGTGTTGATTATTGAAACGCCGGTGCTACTGCGCCGTGAACTCCGCCGTTGGCGTCAGGATGGAAAACGCATCGCGCTGGTGCCGACCATGGGCAACCTGCACGACGGCCACCTGACGCTGGTGGATGAAGCCCGCGCCAGAGCCGACATCGTGGTAGTCAGTATTTTTGTCAATCCGTTGCAGTTCGAACGGGCGGACGATCTGGCCCGCTACCCGCGCACCCTGCAG
This sequence comes from Dickeya sp. ws52, assembly GCF_007210685.1. NCBI lineage: Bacteria > Pseudomonadati > Pseudomonadota > Gammaproteobacteria > Enterobacterales > Pectobacteriaceae > Dickeya > Dickeya sp. ws52. The sequence goes on along the minus strand of NZ_SZVX01000006.1, from coordinate 19,142 downwards.
GAAGACTGCGAAAAACTGACGCGCCGTGGGGTTGACTTGGTGTTTGCCCCCGCACCGGACACACTCTACCCTAACGGCCTGCAACAGCAGACGTTCGTAGAAGTACCGGGACTGTCGCAGATGCTGGAAGGCGCGAGTCGTCCGGGCCATTTTCGCGGCGTTGCCACCGTCGTCAGCAAGCTGTTCAATCTGGTACAACCGGATGTAGCCTGCTTTGGTGAAAAAGATTACCAGCAACTGGCGTTGATCCGTCAGATGGTGGCCGACATGGACTACGACATCAGCATCGTCGGCGTGCCTACCGTGCGCGCCAAAGACGGCCTGGCGCTCAGCTCGCGTAACGGTTACCTCACCGCGGAAGAGCGCCAACAAGCCCCGCAACTTCGCCGCATCATGAGCGAGATGGTGGAGCAATTATCCAACGGCGACCGTCAGATTGATGATATGCTCGCCAGTGCGTCAGACGCACTACGCAACGCCGGATTCACCCCCGACGAGCTGTTTATCCGCGACGCCGCAACATTGCAGCCGCTCACCATCGACAGTACCCGTGCCGTGGTACTGATGGCGGCCTGGCTGGGTAAGGCGCGTCTGATTGATAACCAACAGGTAGATTTGACTATCTGATTTTTCCAACCAGAGTGACAGACCGATGATTCGAACCATGCTGCAAGGTAAGCTGCACCGGGTCAAAGTAACCCAGGCAGATTTACATTATGAAGGGTCCTGCGCCATCGATCAGGATTTTATGGATGCCGCCGGTATTCTCGAATACGAAGCGATCGACATCTACAACGTGGATAACGGTCACCGTTTTTCCACTTACGCCATCGCCGCAGAACGCGGTTCCCGCATTATTTCCGTCAATGGCGCCGCGGCACGCTGCGCCTGCGTCGGCGATAAACTGATTATCTGCTCCTATGTGCAGATGTCGGATGAACAGGCGCGTACGCACCACCCCAAAGTCGCGTATTTCGGCGACAACAACGAACTGCAACGTACCGCCAAGGCCATCCCCGTACAGATAGCCTGACGTATCGCGCCGATAAAAAAGCGGGACGGCACACGCCATCCCGCTTCATATCCGACAAAACCGATTAACTGCGTAACCCGCGGCCCCGCTCTATCAGCCACCAGCTCAATCCATAGAACGCGACGATAAACGCCAGCAACACCATCAGCGTCAATGGCAACGGCACGTCATGAATACCCAGAAAACCAAAACGGAAACCGCTGATCATATAAACGATCGGGTTAAGCTTGGACACCGTCTGCCAGAATGGCGATAACAACGATAACGAATAGAACACGCCGCCAAGATAGGTCAACGGCGTCAGCACGAAGGTGGGAATCAGGCTGATATCGTCAAAGGTTTTGGCAAATACGGCGTTGACTAATCCGGCCAGCGAAAACAGCATGGCCGTCAGCAACAAGGTCACCACCACCATCCACCACGCATGAACCTGCAACGGCACAAAAAACAGCGACACCGCCGTTACCAGCACGCCGACGCAAATCCCCCGCGCCACACCGCCGCCGACATAACCGGCGATAATAATATGCGTCGGCACCGGTGCTACCAGCAGCTCTTCGATATTGCGCTGAAATTTTGCGCTGAAAAATGATGAAGCGACATTCGCGTAGGCATTAGTAATCACCGACATCATGATTAACCCCGGCACGATGAACTGCATGTAGCTGAAACCGCCCATTTCACCGATTCGATTGCCGATCAGATTGCCGAAAATAATGAAATACAACGACATGGTGATCACCGGCGGCACCAGCGTCTGAATCCAGATCCGGGCGAAGCGATTGACCTCTTTGATCCAGATACTCTGCAACGCCACCCAATATAACCCCATCATGCTTTATCTCCGTTGTTATTGAGCAGAGTCACAAACAGTTCCTCCAGGCGATTGGCCTTGTTGCGCATACTGAGAACCTGAATCCCCTGTGCGCTGAGCTGGCTGAAAACACCGTTCAGGCCCTGCTCCCTTTTGACATCCACCTCCAGCGTGGAGGTATCCACCAATCGATGCTGATAGCCTTCGAGCCTCGGCAAGGCACTTTTCGCCGCCAGATCGAAAATAAAGGTTTCCGATTGCAATTTAGCCAGCAGCGCCTTCATTGAGGTATTTTCCACCAGTTGCCCGGCCTGGATGATGCCGATATTACGGCACAGCATTTCCGCTTCTTCCAGATAGTGGGTGGTCAGAATGATGGTTGTCCCCTGCGCGTTGAGCTCCTTGAGGAACCCCCACATTGAGCGCCGCAATTCAATGTCCACGCCGGCGGTCGGCTCATCAAGAATCAGCAGTCTGGGCTCATGCATCAATGCCCGGGCGATCATGAGCCGGCGTTTCATCCCCCCGGACAACATCCGGGCGCGATCGTTGCGTTTGCCCCACAGGTCAAGCTGGTTGAGGTATTTCTCGGCGCGTTGTACCGCCTCAGGCCGCGGCACGCCGTAGTAACCGGCCTGACTGACTACAATTTGCATTACCGTCTCGAACGGATTGAAATTGAACTCCTGCGGAACCAATCCCAGTTGTCGTTTGGCGTTCACCGTATCCCGGTCCAGGTCGTAGCCGAAGACCTGAATCCTGCCGTCGGTTTTGTTGACCAGCGAACTAATGATGCCGATAGTCGTGGACTTGCCTGCGCCGTTCGGGCCCAGCAAAGCGTAGAAATCTCCGGCTTCAACGCACAAATCGATACCGCGCAACGCACGAACGCCGCCTGGGTACGTCTTAGTCACATTCGCCAATTCAAGTGCATATGTCATAGCTGAAAGCGTGCCTTATTATCAGTTAAGCGAGCCCTGGTCGGACCCAGTTTTCGATTTCAAAACCCCTATGATTGCTCTATATTACCCTGCACTGTCCTTTTGTCGTTACAGGTCATTCACTTTCATGAAAACAATAGAAACGCTTATTGCCAATAATCAGCAATGGTCTGAAACGATAGTGAAAGAAGACCCGGATTACTTTGAACGGCTGGCGCTGGCCCAACGTCCCCGTTTTCTGTGGATCGGCTGCTCAGACAGCCGGGTTCCCGCAGAAAGCCTGACCAGTCTTGAGCCCGGCGAGCTGTTCGTTCACCGCAATGTGGCCAACCTGGTTATCCACACCGATCTTAACTGTTTATCCGTCGTACAGTATGCCGTTGAGGTCCTGGAGGTGGAGCACATTATTATTTGCGGCCACTATGGCTGCGGCGGCGTGCAGGCAGCGGTCGAAAACCCGGAGTTGGGGTTGATCAACAACTGGCTGCTCCACATTCGTGACCTGTGGTATAAGCACAGCTCATTGTTGGGAGAATTGCCACCCGAACAGCGATTTGACAAGCTGTGTGAAATTAATGTGGTAGAACAGGTGTACAACCTGGGCCACTCCACCATCGTGCAGTCGGCCTGGAAACGCGGTCAGAAAGTCACTATTCATGGTTGGGTCTACGGGATTCAGGATGGGCGACTGCGCGATCTGGAAGTCACTGCTATCAGCCGCGAAACGCTGGAACAGCGCTATCGCCGCGCTATCTCCGCGCTGTTTTAAACACCGCACGTTCCCTGTCATTCCCGTCATAGACTTCGCGTTGCAGGTGCGTTGACTACACATGTTCCTGCAACTTGAAGTATGACGGGTATATCGCGCCTATGCCGTCCTGGGCCCGAGGCCGGGCATTAGAGCGGGATAACCTTGCCGATAAACGGCAAATGGCGATAGTGCTGGGCATAGTCAATGCCATACCCCACCACAAACTCATCAGGGATGGAAAATCCGACCCATTCCACCGGAACCTGAACTTCACGGCGCGACGGCTTATCCAACAGTGTGCAGATCGCCAGCGATTTGGGCGCACGCAGTTGCAGAATTTCCCGTACTTTGCTGAGTGTATTGCCGGAATCAATAATATCTTCAACAATCAGCACATCTTTGCCGCGGATATCCTCATCCAGATCTTTGAGGATTTTCACATCCCGGGTCGAACTCGTACCGCTGCCGTAGCTGGATGCGGTCATAAAGTCGACTTCGTGAGAATGGTCAATGGCACGGCACAGGTCGGCCATAAACACAAAAGATCCACGCAGTAACCCAACCAGCACCATGTCGCTGCCGCTATTGCGGTAATGTTCGCTAATCTGGCGCCCCAGCTCAGTTACCCTCGCCTTGACCTCCTGTTCAGAGATCATGACTTCCACCGTATGTTTCATCATACTGACGACTCACAGAAAAAAGATATCCAGTATCGGCCGCGGCGGCCATACTCCGAAGCGACTACACAGCCATGCCGTGCCGCTATGTACCACGGCGCGCAGTATAACAGAAAGCCTTGTTTCACGGAGAGAACATGACCTCGTTATCGTCTTCAGCGGTTGACCATCCCATCACTTACAAAGTGAATGACCCCATCAATGTCGATCAATTTATTCATCTACTTAGCCGAACGTCATTAGGCCCGAGACGGCCGCTGGAGCAGCGCGATACCCTCGCCGGCATGTTGACAGAGGCGGATCTGCTGGTCACGGCGTGGCGGGGCGATGAATTAGTGGGGATTGCTCGTAGCGTGACGGATTACCACTATTGCTGCTATCTGTCCGATCTGGCGGTGGATGAAAACTGCCAGCATGGAGGCATCGGTCGCCAGCTTATTGCACACACCGCCCAACAGCTTAAACCACACTGCCGGCTGATCCTGATTGCCGCGCCTCTGGCGGTGGATTACTACCCCCGGATCGGTTTTGAGGCACACCCCAGCGCCTGGCATATTTTGGCCGGCGATTTTCTTGCGCTGAAGCGCTGAGCGCATAACGGTATACCGATTGTGGTGAAAATATCAGCATATCAGCAAGAGAGTCAGGATTTCGTTATCGACACATAAAAGAGGGTAAAACGCGTTGCACCTCTCCGGTACAAGGTTTTTTATATGCCATGACCAACCGATTGAGAGGTGTAACATGACAACGCTATCGAAAATTTGCCGTACCGCGGCGCTCATCACCGGTATTTCGCTAATCTCCACCCTATCCGTGGCATCCGCACACCCTGAAGGCATTGAGCCTCCAGTGTTGGGTAAGCCAGGCATCCTACCGCCGCCGCCCGGATTCCCGCCGCCGATCCCTGCGCTGTATCAGGCCTCGCTGCAGTCGACCGAGCCGGTGCAGGCAATCAACAAACTGGTCGCCAATGTGCCGCAAGGTAACGGCAAAACCTATGAAGTCAGCATCAGCGTGCGCGAAATTCCCCCGATGCCGCAGCGCGAACCCGTGGCGCCGAATGCCGCTCAATAACGTGATGACGTCATCTCGCAACGAAATAACCTAGGTAAACGGCGCCGTATGGGAATGAAGAAAAGCGCTGAATGACGAGCGCCTGTGTTGAACCAAGTAGTTACAGGCGCTCCCATGCACTCAGCGATGGGGCGAGCCTGACGCCCGCTAGTCCTGTGAGCTTATCGCCGCCTCCGGCGCAAAAAGAACCGGTTGATCGATGCGAATACTGAGCCTGACCGGTTGCCCCGGCTCGAACCAGTTGCCGCTTTGCACCTGAATTTCCAACTCATTGACCCGGATACGATAAAAATTACTGTTCCCCATAAAGAGCCGATCTTCAATAATGCCTGGGCCATCTTCATCCAGCGCCAGCGCAATTTCTTGCGGGCGAATCAACCAGTCGTACTGCGCACCATGCGGCAGTTTCAGCGCCCTCGTCGCCTGATGCTCGCCGAGGAAACTCTGCCATTGCCTGTCGCCATTGATTTTTACCGGCAGGTAATTGGTATTACCCATAAAACTGGCCACATAGCGGTTGACCGGCCGGTAGTAAAGGTCAGCGGAAAAGCCCTGCTGCACAATACTGCCCTCATGGATCAGAATCAGGTGATCGGCGAAAGCAAAAGCATCTTCCCGATCAGAAGTCGCAAATAGCGTGGCAATTCGACGATGCCGCAGAATTTGGCGCAACTCGCTGATCAATTGATACCGGATTTGGCTATCAACGGCAGAAAACGGCTCATCCAACAGCAACAGTTTTGGCTGACACGCCAGCGCACGCGCAATAGCCGCACGCTGGTACTGAACGCGGGAAAGTTCGTGAGGATAACAACGGGTAAACGTTTCCAGTTGCATCACCCCCACGACGTCCATCGCCAGAGTGCTGATCTCTTCGGATGACTTGCCGCGTAGCCCGAAGGTAATATTCTCCATGACCGTCAGGTGGGGAAACAGGGCATCATCCTGAAACACCATGCCTATCGCGTATGACGGCATCTCACCACCTGGTGTTTGAGGCGCCAACGTCTGGCCGGCAATGACGATTCGACCTTGCTCTTGCGGCAATAGACCCGCTATTGATTTCAGCAATGTGGTTTTGCCGTCGCCGCTGGCCCCCAACAGGCAAACCATCTCCCCTTCATGCACCGAGAAACTTACATTCTCCAGCACGGAACGTTGCGGATAACCACAACTGAGCGAAGTTATCGCCAGAATCTCCGGGGTCTCCATCACTTACCTATCCTTCCATTCTCATCAATCGGGTTATCCCAAACAACGGGATCATCCCCACGCCCACCAGCATCAGCGCGGGAGTCGCCACCAACGGCAAGCGCTCATCCATTATGAAGCGGAAAACGTAGGTCGCCATCGTTTCTACCTCAAACGGTTGCAATAGCAGTGATGCATTCAGTTCACGCAAACTTTCGGTAAACACCAGCAGCACACCGACAATCAGGCAGTGCCGTAACTGCGGTAAATAAACCCATAGCACTCGCTGAACGGGCGTATACCCCAGCGACTGGCTGACATGATTCATGGAACCCGGCAGACGGGAAATGCGAATTTGCATCCGGTCAATCAACAAGCCGCTAAAGCGCATACAATAGGCCAGAATCAGCACCAGTACCGACCCAGCCCAAGGGTCATCTACCACCCCACCCGCCGAGGCGCGCCAGGTATCCACAGCCAAAAACGGCACCAACAACCCCATACCTAACGCGGTGGACGGCAACAGCCGGTTGATATTAAGCCAGCGTAACGGATTACGGTACGCCGGGTTACCTGTTGCGCGAAAATCAAACACACACACTATCGCCAGCGCAATCACCAGCAACGTTGCACTGGCGGCCGCCATCACGCTGCTGGTAAACGCCAGCAAGAATGGCAAGCTCCAGATAGGCGCGTCAGACAACAACGCCCAGCACACCAGCCGGCCAACCGGTACGACAAACGCAACGACGACCAACCCGATGCCAAACAGAACCGTCAGAAAGCACCGCCACCCGCGTAAAACCGGTAAATTGTTCGTCCCCACGCCGCCGATTTGCTGATAACGTAATTGACGGGCACGACTACGCCGCGCCTGAAACCATATCAGGAACACCAATGGCAGCAATAACGACATCAGTAATGCCGCCGTGCCGTGCTGCGACTTATCTCGCCATAAATCCAGCCCTGTCGTGGTCATCGTCTGCAACGAGAAATAAGCGGAAATGCCGTAATCGCCGAGCGCTTCCGATGCCATCAGCACCATGCCAAGCGCAATCGCCGGACGCGCCATAGGAAACACCACACGCCAGAAAACCTGAGCGCGGGAATGATTCATCAACAACGCCGCCTGACGTAAGTTGGCTGATTGCGACATCAACGCAGTCCGTACCAACAGGTAGACATAGGGGAACAGTACCAGCGCCAGACAGAGGCTGGCACACATCACCATCACCACCTGATGCCAGAATGTCTGAGGCACGATGTGGGGTACGAATGATAAGGCGTACAGCGTTTGCTTGACCGGCCCTTCATACCCCAGGGCGTCGCCGTATACCGCCGCCAGCAGATAGCCCGGCACCGCCAGCGGCAACAGCAATGCCCGATGCAACCACACTTGCCCGGCAAAGCGGTAGTGCGACATCATCCAGGCTAACGGTAACGCGAACAGCAGACTGAAAATCACACAGCCCGCCACCAGCATCAGCGTGTTCATTCCATAAACGGGCAGAGTATGCCATAACGCCGATATCGCGTTGCCGGGAGCGAAAAACGCCATGCCGACGATGGCCACCAACGGAAACAAAAGAATTCCCGCCAACAGCACACTACTGATGCGCCAGATACCTGAAGTCATGAGAAATCGGTGCGATAAATTTAAACTGCACTATTAATATCAAAGCCTGACGCTGACGTCATGGCATCAATCGCCGATAAATGGCCGGTAATTACGCCATTGCACATATACGCCCTCCGTTTGATCCGCCCGGCGCAAGCCTACGCCGACTGCGTCTATCACACTGCGCCGAATAAAACTTGAAATCCGGGCCAGTAACTGTGATAACGTCATCTAATGAAAGATAAAACAGGTTGAATTATGAAACATTCCGCGCTGGTGCTGCTCCTGTTCTCATTGTTGGGCTTCTCCTCCGCCAGTAAGGCATTGAATGATTTCGAGGCCGAAGACCTCGCCGATCTGACTGCGATTTTCGTTTATTTGAAAAATAACTGCGGTTACAAGGATCTCCCCAACGATCAGATCCGCCGTGCGCTGGTGGTTTTCGCCCAACAAAACCGCTGGGATCTCAGCAACTACAACCAATTCGATATGATCGCGCTCGGTGAAGCCAGCTATCGTGATCTGAGCGGCATCGCTATCCCTACGCCGAAAAAATGCCAGTCTCTGGCACGAAACTCTCTCAGTTTACTCGCTAATACACAGTAAAGCCTAAAATCCTCCGTATTGCGTGAAATTTGACCGTGCAAGCGCCATGAGAGTTAGCTATCATAGCGCGCCAATTTTCATGGCTGTTATCGCGGAGGAAGCCCTAACATGTCCCGGAAAGAAATTTGGTATGAAACCCTACATGCCAACTTTGGTCAGTATTTTTCTATAGAAAAGGTGCTCTATCATGAAAAAACCGACCATCAGGATCTGATCATCTTCGAAAACGCCGCACTGGGCCGGGTAATGGCACTGGATGGCGTAGTACAGACCACCGAACGAGACGAGTTCATCTATCACGAAATGATGACCCATGTCCCGCTGCTGGCCCACGGCAACGCCAAACGCGTGCTGATTATCGGCGGCGGCGACGGCGGTATGCTGCGCGAGGTGTGCCGTCACCGTAATATTGAACAGATCACCATGGTGGAAATCGACGCCGGCGTCGTGTCGTTCTGCCGCCAGTATCTGCCGAATCACAGCGCCGGCGCTTACGATGACCCGCGTTTTCGTCTGGTGATTGACGATGGTGTTAACTTCGTCAACGCCTGTCAGGAAAAGTTCGATATCATCATTTCCGACTGTACCGACCCTATCGGACCCGGTGAAAGTTTGTTCACCTCGGATTTTTACCAGGGATGCGCTCGCTGCCTGAACGACGGGGGCGTCTTTGTGGCGCAAAACGGCGTCTGCTTCCTGCAACAGGATGAGGCCGTCAACAGTCATCAGAAATTGAGCCGCTACTTCAGCGACGTCAGTTTTTATCAGACCGCCATTCCAACCTACTATGGCGGCATCATGACTTTTGCCTGGGCCAGTAATAACCCGGCGTTGCGCGCTATCGATCAACAGAGTCTGCAGCAACGGTTTGATGCAGCGGAAATCGAATGCCGCTATTACAACCCGGCTATTCACATCGGCAGCTTTGCCCTGCCACAATATTTACTGAATGCCCTGTCAGCCGCCCGCTGAACACCGGCATCCATAAGGGGGTGAATTAAATTGCAAAAGCTGAAACTACATGGCTTTAACAATCTGACCAAGAGCCTGAGTTTTTGTATCTACGATATCTGTTACGCTAAAACGCCTGCCGATCGCGATGGCTATATTGCGTACATTGACGAGCAGTACAATGCGAACCGTTTGACAGAAATCCTGAGTGAAACCTGTTCCATTATTGGCGCCAATATTCTGAACATTGCCCGTCAGGATTACGAGCCGCAAGGCGCCAGCGTGACGATTCTGGTCAGCGAAGAGCCGATGGACCCCCGTGATGTGGATACCTCCGAACACCCCGGCCCGCTGCCGAATTCCGTTGTCGCACATCTTGATAAAAGTCATATCTGCGTGCACACCTATCCGGAAAGCCACCCCGGCGGCGGCCTGTGTACTTTTCGCGCCGATATCGAAGTATCAACCTGCGGCGTCATTTCACCGCTCAAGGCACTCAACTATCTGATTCATCAGTTAGAATCAGACATCGTGACCATTGACTACCGCGTACGCGGTTTTACCCGCGACATTAACGGCGTCAAGCATTTCATCGACCATAAAATCAACTCTATTCAGAACTTCATGTCTGACGACATGAAATCGCTCTATCATCTGATGGACGTTAATGTTTACCAGGAAAATATTTTTCACACCAAAATGTTGCTGAAGGATTTCGACCTGAAGCACTACCTGTTTAACGTCAGTCCTGAAGAGCTTAGCCCCGAAGAACGTAAACGCATCACGAACTTGCTGTATCGCGAGATGCAGGAAATCTATTACGGCAGAAACATCGCAACGGTGTGATCACGTCCCTGAGGGTGCAGGCCCTCAGGTTCTCTCCTTTCTAATGCCCCCCGACACCCCAACAAAACACTATATATTGCGTGGTTGATATTAATAAACACCAAATCTAGTATTCATTATCAGGCAAACGGAACGTAATCGCCGCCAATATGGCTGTGCATCAGCGCCTCCGTTCGGCCATATGTGCATAGGTTCTCATTTCGGCCAAAAGGTAAATACGAATCATGAACATTAGCATCTATAGCAAAAAGGATTGCCCGCAATGCGACGCAACCTGCCGGACATTGGACAGCTATGGCATCACCTACCACAAGATAGACATATCCGACGATAAGCCGGCACAAGCGCATGTGCTGGCGCTCGGCTACCGCCAGCTACCGGTGGTAGAAACCAGTGAAACGCACTGGTGCGGCTTTCGACCGGATAAACTCCGCTTACTGCGTGTCGCGGCCGCCTGAGACCACGATGATGAATCCGATCGTCTACTTCTCCAGCCAGTCGGAAAATACGCATCGGTTCGTCAGCCGTCTGGGGCTGCCGGCGATGCGGATACCGCTGCAAAACGGGGAGATCATGCCGGATATCGTCAATCCATACATTTTAATTGTTCCGAGTTACGGCGGAGGAAGCACGCGTGGAGCGGTGCCCCGCCAGGTCATCCACTTGCTGAATCAATCGTCTTACCGCGCATTACTGCGCGGCGTCATCGCCGCCGGGAACCGTAACTTTGGCGCAGCCTACGCCATTGCCGGCGATATTATCGCCGCCAAATGTCAGGTTCCTTGCCTTTATCGCTTTGAGTTGTCCGGAACTCCGGAAGATGTCGACAACGTACGCAGAGGAGTAACCCAATTTTGGCTACAGCAGAACTCCTGACCGCAGCGCCTTCCAGCCAGCTGGATTACCACGCGCTCAACGCCATGCTGAATATCTATGATGCCGACGGCCGCATTCAGTTTGAGCGCGATCATCAAGCTATCCAGTGCTACTTTCGCGACCATGTACAACCACGTACCCGCCGTTTCCCGTCTTTGGAAGAAAAACTGCGCTGGCTACAGCAGGAAGGGTATTACGAGCCTGAAGTACTAGAGCGCTACCAGTCAGACTTCATCATCGACGTGTTCCAGCGCGCAGTCGAACATCGCTCCCCGTTTCAAAGCTTTCTGGGGGCTTTCAAGTTTTACACCAGCTATGCGCTGAAAAGCTTTGACGGCAGCCAATACCTTGAAAACTATGGCGAGCGAGTGTGTATGGTGGCGCTGACGCTGGCGCGGGGCGATGCGCAACTGGCACAACAACTGGTGGATGAAATGATGAGCGGCCGCTTCCAGCCCGCCACGCCGACTTTCCTCAATTGCGGCAAACGGCAACGCGGCGAACTGGTATCCTGCTTTCTGCTGCGTATTGAAGACAACATGGAATCCATCGGGCGGGCGGTTAATTCCGCATTGCAATTGTCCAAACGCGGCGGCGGCGTCGCCTTTATGCTGACCAATATTCGCGAAACCGGCGCACCGATAAAACGTATCGAAAATCAGTCATCCGGCGTCATCCCTATCATGAAAATGCTGGAGGACGCGTTTTCCTACGCCAACCAGCTCGGCGCTCGCCAGGGGGCCGGGGCGGTTTATCTACATGCCCATCACCCCGATATCCTGCGTTTTCTCGATACGCGCCGGGAAAATGCCGACGAAAAAATCCGTATCAAAACACTGTCGCTGGGGGTGGTTATACCTGATATCACGTTGCATCTGGCTCGTAATAATCAGGACATGCATCTGTTTTCCCCCTACGACGTTGAGCGGATATACGGTATGCCGCTGTCGGAAATCAGCGTCAGCGAGAAATATGACGAACTGGTCAACCACCCTGAAATTCGCAAATGCACCATTAACGCTCGCCAGTTCTTCCAGACACTGGCTGAGCTCCAGTTTGAATCCGGTTATCCCTACCTGATGTTCGAAGATACCGTGAACGGCAACAACCCGGTAGCCGGGCGCATCACCATGAGCAACCTGTGTTCGGAGATTCTGCAGGTCAGCCGCGCCAGCGAATATCAGGAAGATTTGAGTTATCGTCTGGTCGGAAAAGACATTTCCTGTAACCTCGGTTCTCTCAATATTGCCAAAGTGATGGATGGCGGCAATCTGGCTCATTCGGTGACCATCGCCGTACGAGCGCTGACGGCAGTATCCGATATGAGCCATATTAACGCGGTGCCGTCCATCGCCGCCGGTAATGCGGAATCACACGCGATTGGTCTGGGGCAAATGAACCTGCACGGTTATCTGGCGCGCGAGGGGATCCTGTACGGTTCGGAAGAAGCGCTGGATTTTACCAACCTCTATTTTTATACCGTGACCTACCACGCCTTACTCACCTCCAGCCTGTTGGCACAAGAACGTAACCAAACCTTCGCCGGATTCGCCGATTCGCAGTACGCCAGCGGCGTGTTCTTTGATCGTTATCTGTCGCAGGAGTGGCAGCCAGCCACGGAACGCGTGCGCGAACTGTTCATGGTCGCTGGTATTGCGCTTCCCTTACGGGAAGATTGGCTGGCGCTGAAACGGCGGGTGATGCGCTACGGTCTCTACAATCAGAACCTACAGGCGGTGCCGCCCACGGGTTCGATCTCTTACATCAACCACGCTACGGCCAGCATCCACCCGATCGTTTCTCGCATCGAAATCCGTAAAGAAGGCCGGCTGGGACGGGTTTACTACCCTGCCCCATACATGACTAACGACAATCAACGATTTTATCAGGACGCCTATGAAATCGGTCCGGAGAAAATCATCGACACCTATGCCATCGCCACCCGGCATGTCGACCAGGGATTGTCGCTGACGCTCTTTTTTCCTGATACCGCCACGACCCGTGATATCAACAAAGCACAGATCTACGCCTGGAAAAAAGGCATCAAAACGCTGTACTACATTCGAGTGCGCCAAAAAGCGCTGGCAGGTACAGAGATTGAAGGCTGTGTATCCTGCTCGCTTTAGCACTCGCCCGACGCACAGCATAAAAAAAGGAGATCATGACATGAGTCAGTTGTCCCCCCTCAAGGCCATCAATTGGAACCGCCCACAGGATGAAAAGGATCTGGAAGTCTGGAATCGGCTGACCGCCAACTTCTGGCTGCCCGAGAAGATTGCCTTGTCCAACGATATGCCGTCCTGGGCACAATTAACCGATGCTGAACGCCAACTCACACTACGCGTGTTTACCGGCCTGACACTGCTGGATACGCTGCAGAACACCCAGGGAGCCCCTGCATTGATGGCCGATGCATTAACCCCCCACGAAGAAGCCGTACTTTCCAACATCGGCTTTATGGAAGCTGTTCATGCCCGCTCTTACAGTGCAATTTTTTCCACCTTATGTCTGACCAACGAAGTCGACTGCGCCTATCACTGGAGTGAACATAACAAGCCGCTGCAAAGCAAAGCGGCGTTGATTCTCTCGCTCTACCAGCATGACCAACCGCTGAAAAAGAAAATCGCCAGCGTCTTTCTGGAATCGTTTCTGTTTTATTCCGGCTTTTATCTGCCGATGTACTGGGCCAGCCGTGGCCGATTAACGAATACTGCCGATTTAATTCGTCTCATCATCCGTGACGAAGCCGTACACGGCTATTACATCGGCTACAAATACCAGCAGGGATTAAAACGTCTAAGTACGCCAGAGCAGCGTGACTTACAGCTTTTCGCTTACGAGCTGCTGCAAACCTTGTATGACAATGAAGTGGACTATACCCATGAACTGTACGATAGCGTCGGCTGGAGCGGTGATGTGATAAAGTTTCTGCACTATAACGCCAACAAAGCACTGATGAATCTGGGCTATGAGGCGCTATTTCCCGCCGACATGACCGACGTCAATCCCGCCATTCTCGCCGCCCTGTCGCCAGGCGCAGAAGAAAATCATGATTTCTTTTCGGGCGCAGGCTCATCCTATGTAATCGGGAAAGCGGTAGAAACTGAAGATGAAGACTGGAACTTCTGAATATAAAAACGAAGAAGCCCTGAATCAGATGGTTCAGGGCTTCGGAATAATTGGCGGTGCGGACGGGACTCGAACCCGCGACCCCCGGCGTGACAGGCCGGTATTCTAACCGACTGAACTACCGCACCGCGCTGTGCTCAGTGAGCGAGGTGAATACTACGGGCCGCCCTCGGTTGCGTCAACGCTTTTTATCACTAAACACTTCTGTTTGCTTACATTTTCAGCGCAATGAAGCCGTTGTGTTCAACGGCAGCGAACTCAGTTACGCCACAGACAACTGCCGCCTTTTTTCATAATCAGATCCAGCCGTTGCTCATGCGCTATCAATTCTTCGTCACTGGCATACAACACCGCCAAAGCCGATGCCGGGCGTGAAATACGCTGGATAGTTTCCGTTTGCACCGCCTGCTGCTGACCCTCCCCTTCCATGGAAAAAGCCAGTGAGGTTTGGCCGCCAGTCATCGCCAGATATACTTCAGCCAGAATCTCGGCATCCAGCAACGCGCCATGCAGCGTACGCTTACTGTTATCTATCTGGTAACGGTCGCACAAGGCATCCAGATTATTGCGCTTACCGGGGAACAACCGACGCGCCATCAGCAGGCTGTCGGTAATGGTGCAGAAGGTCTCGGTTTTCGGAATATCGCGACCCAGCAAGCGGAACTCATAGTCCATAAAGCCGATATCAAACGACGCGTTATGGATAACCAGCTCAGCGCCGCGGATGAAATCAAGAAAATCATCCGCAACATCAGCATAAGTCGGCTTATCCACCAGAAACTCATCGCTAATGCCATGAATATTATAAGCTTCCGGGTCTACCAGACGATCAGGTCTCAGATATACATGGAAGTGGCGCCCGGTCAGACGACGGTTCACGACTTCGACCGCACCAATCTCAATAATCTTGTGTCCTTCATAGTGAACCCCCAGCTTATTCATACCAGTGGTTTCCGTATCAAGAACGATTTGTCGCGTAATTACAGTGCTCATCGGTTTCGTTTATGTCAGACTTATGCTTTTGACCATGAATAAGAGTCTACCAGAGATGCTAAAACAGGTTGAGATTTTCACCGACGGTTCCTGTCTCGGCAATCCTGGCCCCGGCGGATACGGGGTACTCCTGCGTTATAAGCAACACGAAAAAACCCTCAGTGCAGGTTACCGGTTAACGACCAATAACCGAATGGAACTTATGGCGGCAATTGTTGCACTGGAAAGTCTGACTACACCCTGCGATGTCACGCTAAGCACGGATAGCCAGTACGTCCGTCAGGGGATTACCAGTTGGATCCATAACTGGAAAAAACGCGGCTGGAAAACCGCAGAGAAAAAACCAGTAAAAAATATCGACCTGTGGCAACGGCTGGACAGCGCCATTCAGCGCCATACCTTGCACTGGCAATGGGTAAAAGGCCATGCAGGTCACCCTGAGAACGAGCGTTGTGATGAATTGGCCCGTCAGGCCGCCAACACACCCACGCTCGACGACATCGGTTACCAGCCTGAGTAGACTCCTCGCTAAACAACTGACTTACGTTCAATCATGTCGGCATCGATAACTTTTCGTCACACCGACAGGGCGATGCAACGGCGATTTCCTTAACAAGGATTTGCTCGGCGTCATCGTCAATGGAATCGTGCGCTTACGCGCGACAATCAAGGTCAGGCATCCCAGCAGAGGCAGCGTATTACTCCAAGCGCCCTCGCCAGGCCGACGCCATGGCAACACCTGTAAGCTGTTATGATGAACAATCTCGTAATTTAGCAAACTCAGCCAATCCATCACTCGCATTTGGCTGAACATCCGGCTGCAATATGGCTGGCGACGACGCATCCCCGGCACCAATCGCCCCAAACCAATCAGGCTGACCGGGTTGAAACCGCTGATAATGACCCAGCCATCGTTAATCAAAACCCGGTCTACCTCACGCACAACCCGATGAGGATCAGCAGCATAAGTCAGTACATGAGCCAGCAAACAGGCATCAACCGATTTTTCGACAAAGGGGAGCTGATAGGGATCAGCCATAACATGCGCCAGAGGCTCTCGACTGACATTAACCTGATGTGGAATGGTACATGTTTGGCTATCGATCGCTGTACTCAATCCTCCAATTTTCAGCAGATGAAACCCGAATATTCGGCTCCACCAGGGAGCCAGCGCCATATTCAGCGTATGAAGATAGTGCGGCCCCCAGGGGATCGAATCCCAACTATCAGGCGGCACGATCTTCTGAGATGTTTGTGCTGGCTTCATGTTCTAGAATCTTCCGCAAGCTAATCATCAAAATGAGGATGCAGCATGAATCTTATCAGTGTACCGGCCTTCAACGATAATTACATTTGGCTACTGGCAAATGATAAAAAGCAATGTGTGATTGTGGACCCAGGGGATGCACACCCTGTATTACAGGCGTTGGATAAGCATGGACTATTCCCCGCAGCCATTCTGTTGACTCACCATCACAATGACCACACCGGCGGCGTACGGCAACTGGCGGATCACTATCCCGGCATACAAATTTACGGTCCATTGGAAACTAAACGATGTGGCGCGACACATACAGTACAGGCAGGTGACACGATTACTGCAGCCGGCTCGGAATTTTCTATTTTTTTCGTACCAGGCCACACGGCGGGACATATCGCGTACTATAGCTCTCCATATCTGTTCTGTGGCGATACGCTATTTTCTGCCGGTTGTGGTCGCATTTTTGAAGGTACAGCACAACAAATGTTCGAATCATTGAGCAAGTTGGCTGATTTACCTGATAAAACCCAGATATGTTGTGCACACGAGTACACATTGTCCAACCTGGAATTTGCTCACCATGTTTGGCCTGAAGATGCAGATATCCATGATTATCTACTTAAAATCAGGCAATTACGTGAAAAAGGAGAATCATCCCTCCCCTCAACACTGGGTCGGGAACGAAGAATAAACATTTTTTTACGTTGCCATGACGTTGATTTAAAAAGAAAACTGTCCATTAATACGGACACCCAGGGCGATTGGCAGATTTTTGCGCACTTACGCGCTATGAAAGACCACTTTTAATGGTTTTTGTTGTACTAAATTGCCAATCAAAGTATCATTGTCTGTCTTTTAAGCAACTATTGACACAGATATGAAGACTAAAGCGATATTCATCGCCTCGGTCGTGTTGACAGGTTGCCAGGTGCCACCCAATGACACCTCTCAACCCAGACAGCATGGACAGAGTCTGTCTTCGGCAGGTCAAAGTGAAGCAGGAAAGTACACAGATGGTCGAGAGACCGGTGCGCGATGGCTGGATGATGATAGCCTTGCGCAGCAAGATCTGTGGAACTTCATTGGCGACGAGCTGAAGATGGAGGTTCCGGAAAATTCCCGGATCCGCGAGCAAAAACAGCGTTACTTAAAAAATAAGAGCTATCTCCACGATGTAACATTACGGGCAGAGCCGTACATGTACTGGATAGTCGGGCAGATTAAAGAACGTAAGATGCCGATGGAACTGGTACTGCTACCCATAGTGGAGAGCGCTTTTGACCCAAACGCCAGATCATCATCCAACGCCGTTGGGCTTTGGCAGATTGTTCCTGGCACAGGGCGAAATTATGGGTTGAAACACACCCAATGGTATGACGGGCGTCGGGATGTTGTCGCATCCACGACCGCTGCATTAGATATGATGCAGCGTCTAAACCGCATGTTCGACGGCGATTGGTTGTTGACCGTAGCCGCCTATAATGCAGGTGAAGGGCGCATCATGCAGGCGGTGAAAGCGAATAAAGCCAAAGGCCGTCCAACGAATTATTGGGCACTGGCGTTACCCTATGAAACGTCAACCTATGTGCCTAAGATGTTGGCGCTAAGCGATATTCTTAAACACAGCAGAAAATACGGTGTTGAACTGCCTAAACCTAACGAAAACCGTGCTCTGGCACGTGTTGATTTAGGTCAGCAGATGGAGTTGACGCAAGCAGCTGAATTGGCTGGTTTGTCTGTCACCAAGTTAAAGAGTTACAACTCGGGTTACACACGTGATGTTACTGCGCCTAACGGACCGCACTACATCATGGTTCCTAAGTCCCATGTGGGGCAGTTGAAAGACTCATTGGCAGATGGCGACATTACAGCCGTTCAGCCGGCAAAAGCTACACAGCCGATGGCTATAACCCGCACTGTCGGATATAAAGTTCGCACTGGTGATACATTATCAAGCATTGCCAAACGAATGAATATCCGCACGCAGGACCTGCAGAACTGGAATCACCTCAAGGGCAGCGCCCTGAAAGTGGGCCAAACATTGCAGGTAGCCAAAGTAACAGCACCTGTGACGGCAGGTACTATTGCAAGCAATAAGTCGAACTCGATTACTTATCAGGTTCGTAAAGGCGATTCGCTGGCGAGCATAGCTAAACGCCACGGTGTTAACATTGCTGATGTCATGCGCTGGAATACGGTCATCAAAGATGCCAATCTTCAGCCAGGTGATCGATTGACATTGTACGTCACCAAAAAACAGTCACCAGATTCCTGACGCTAACAAAAAACCGCCTATTCGGGTAACACCGATCGGTTAAGCAAATGATCGGTTGAACGATCCAGTGGGTAGACGACAATAGCCTCATCATTTTTTGATG
>NZ_SZVX01000059.1:0-463 GCF_007210685.1 Dickeya sp. ws52 | reverse complement strand
CCAGTATTCGGTATGTCGTGTTTGCCTTCAGCGGTACCAGCCAGTGCGCCTCCGGCTCTCTGCGTTGCCAGTTAATCAGTAACTCTGCGGATAAATAACAGCGGTCAAACAGCGTCAGACTCTTCGCCTGCGGCAACAACTGCTTCGCGTAACTGACTTCGCCCGTGTTTGCCGGGCCGAATTTAACGTCATGAATCAACCGGCTGCGCAGTGACATCAGGGCACACAACCTGACCATCGGGTATTCCGTGTGTCTGTCAGGACGATGTTTGATGTACTCAAAATGCTCTGCCAGCTCAGGCGTATCCGGGGTACGGAAGAGTGTGCCATCGACCGCAAACAGGCGCAGGCCATGCCAGAGGTCATCCTTATCTTCCTGCTGAGTCCAGTGGTGGGCAGTCAGTGTGAAGAGTTCACGGAGAGGGTCGTCACTGAGCCGCTGTCGGGCCTGTGCAATGGAGCT
>NZ_SZVX01000058.1:0-467 GCF_007210685.1 Dickeya sp. ws52 | reverse complement strand
TCGCGGCGGCTTTGGCACCAAAATCCATCTGGCGACAGATGGCACAGGATTACCGCTGAGTTTTTGCCTGAGCGGTGGACAGGCCCACGAAAGCCGATACGCGGAAACGTTGCTCAACCGGGTCGGGATTATCCGAAAAGGCGGGCACCTGAAATCACGTCCGAAAGCGGTGCTGGCGGATAAGGGTTATTCAGGTAAAAACCTTCGCATTCATTTGAAAATGAAAGGAATAAAAGCGGTTATTCCGTTTAAATCGAATGAGAAGGCCAGTCAGGACGGACGTCGGCTCCTCGACACGCGCCTATACAAAAAACGCAATGTCGTGGAGCGTTGCTTTGCGATACTCAAAGAAAATCGCCGTATTGCCACCCGCTCGGAGAAAACAGCCAGAAACTACCTGAGTATGCTAAAACTGGGAGCGATCAGGTTATTTTTAAAGCGGTTGTTAAGTTAAGGGACACAGCCTA
>NZ_SZVX01000057.1:0-480 GCF_007210685.1 Dickeya sp. ws52 | reverse complement strand
AACGGCCTGCTCAGCGAATATACGTGGCGGGAGATAGCGGATTTGCCCCGCGTGGTGGCATACCGCAACAGTGCGGGCGAGCAGCTTACGCTGGAGTATGACTTTCCGGGGCGGCGCAGAACGGCGCGCCGGGATGACGGTTGCTGTGCACAATGGGAGCTGGACGAAGACGATCAGGTCGTCCGCTTTACCGATTACGATGGGCGGGAAACGGCGCAGCGTTACAGCGATGGCGAGCTGTGCGAGGTCATCCTGCCCGGTGGTGCGAGTCGCACAACCACGTGGGACAATTACGGTCGCCTGCTCAGTGAGACTGACCCGCTGGGCCGGGAAACCCACTACCAGTGGTACCGGCTGACGGATAACGTGACGCAAGTGACGTATGCGGATGGCAGCAGCGAGCTGAATCTGTACGACGACCTTAACCGGCTGGTGGAGGAAACGGACGCACTGGGGAACCCGACGCGTTATCACTACCCC
>NZ_SZVX01000056.1:0-508 GCF_007210685.1 Dickeya sp. ws52 | reverse complement strand
TCCCGCGCCGCAATCACATCGGTGCCCGTCAGCGCCACGTCCTGCCCGGCACGCAGACTCACCGACCCGCCGGTGCTCCCCAGCGTGCTCACGCTCTGGCTCTGCGTCGTCCCCGCCGACGCCAGCGTCTGGCGCAGCGACGTGCTGCCGATAGTAAACCCTATCCCGCCCCCGCTGAACACCCCGCTCTTCTTGCGGCTGACGTCTTCATACTGACGGTAGCTCTCCACGCTCGCCGCCGTCGTGATGTCTCGCCCCGCCGTCAGCGCCACCCCGCCGTCCGCCGCCACCGACGAGCCCCGCACCCCGATGTCCTGCCCCGCCGTCAGCGCCACGCTGCCCGCCGACAGCAGCGTCCCCTTCTCCGTCGTCTGCGCCGTCTCCCGCACCGTGTGCGTCACGGTCTTCGAGAAGGTCTTCTTCTTCACCGTCGTTTCTTCAAAGAAGTCATGCCGGCTTTCCGTCGCCGACAGCAGGCTCAGGTCGCGCCCCGCCTGCGCCGTCAGCG
>NZ_SZVX01000055.1:0-520 GCF_007210685.1 Dickeya sp. ws52 | reverse complement strand
GGCCGTGGTACAGTTGTGACCGGTCGTGTAGAGCGCGGTATCGTGAAAGTGGGTGAAGAAGTGGAAATCGTGGGTATCAAAGACACCGCGAAAACCACCTGTACCGGCGTTGAAATGTTCCGCAAACTGCTGGACGAAGGCCGTGCGGGCGAGAACGTTGGCGTTCTGCTGCGTGGTACCAAGCGTGATGAAGTAGAGCGTGGTCAGGTACTGGCTAAACCGGGCTCAATCAAGCCGCACACTCAGTTCGAATCTGAAGTGTACATCCTGAGCAAAGACGAAGGTGGCCGTCATACGCCGTTCTTCAAAGGCTACCGTCCGCAGTTCTACTTCCGTACCACTGACGTGACCGGTACCATCGAACTGCCGGAAGGCGTGGAAATGGTTATGCCTGGCGACAACATCAAGATGGTCGTAAACCTGATCGCGCCGATCGCGATGGACGACGGTCTGCGTTTCGCAATCCGTGAAGGCGGCCGTACTGTAGGCGCCGGCGTGGTTGCCAAAGTTATCGCTTAAT